>JABWBQ010000029.1 GCA_013360395.1 Flavobacteriales bacterium | reverse complement strand
CAAGCCGTCGCCGGCGCCGTCGGGCACGCCCTTGTGCGGCAACGGCGCCGCGGCGCTGCCGGGCAACAGCGGCTGCAGCGCGACCATGAAGCCCGCCGGGTCGATCGGCTTGGGTACATGCATGTCGAAGCCGGCGGCCAGCGCACGCTCGTTATCGCCGACCATCGCGTAGGCCGTCACCGCGACCAAAGGCACGCGGCCGAGCACCGGGTCGGCGCGCAGGCGGCGCGCGACCTCGTAGCCATCCATGCCGGCCATCTGGATGTCGCAGACGATGAGGTCGGGGCGCTGCCCGCGCGCCAACGCCAGGCCCTCGGCGCCGTCGCGCGCCACCAGCACCTGGTGCTGCCAGGCCTCGAGCAGGTAGGTCATCAGCTCGAGGTTCACCGGGTTGTCCTCGATGACGAGGATGCGGGCAGGCATGGCTTCAGGGCTCCGCAGGAGGGCTCCCGCCGGCAGCGGCTGGCGGTTCGATGCGCGGCAGGCGCAGGCTGAAGCGGCTGCCGACGCCCGGTTCGCTTTGCACGCGCAGGTCGCTTTGCATCAGCTCGGCGAGCTTGCGCGACAGGTGCAGGCCGAGCCCGGTGCCCTCGGCCGGGCGGCGTGCCTGCGCGCCGACCTGCATGAAGGGCTGGAAGAGCCGCGCCTGGTCTTCGGTGCTGATGCCCACACCTTCGTCGGCGACGGCGAGTTCCACGACGCGCTGCCCGTCACCGTTGGAGGCGTTGGCGCGCGCCTCCAGCCGCACGATGCCGCGCTGGCTGAACTTGACTGCGTTGGAGCCGAGGTTCAGCACGATCTGCTGCAGCGCGCGCCGGTCGGCCTGCACGTGCAGCTCGCCGCCATCGGTGGCGACGATGATCGTCAGGCCCTTGGTCGATGCCGCCGGGCGCAGCGTCGCCGCCGCCTCTTCGAGCACCGCCAGGCAACGCACCGGCTCGAGCGTCAGCTCGACGCGGCCGGATTCGATCTTCGCCAGATCCAGGAGGTCGTTGATCAGCGACAGCAGGTGCTGGCCGCTGGACTGCACGAGCGTCAGCTGGCGCTCCTGCGCCGCGTTCAGCGGCCCGGGCAGCTTCATCAGCATCAGGCCGGTGAAGCCGATGATCGCGTTCAGCGGCGTGCGCAGCTCGTGGCTCATCGTCGCCAGGAACAGGTCCTTGGCGCGGATCGCGCGCTCGAGCTCGTCGTTCTTCTCGCGCAGCGCCTGCTCGAAGCGCTTGCGCTCGCTGGTGTCGCGGATGGCGCTCATCACGAGGCGGCCGCTGTCGGCGTCGATCGGGCTCAGGCTGATCTCGACCGGGAACTCCGTGCCGTCCTTCCTGAGGCCGCGGAGCTCCATCCTGGTCCCCATCTCGCGCACGCGCGGGGCTGCCGCATATTCCGCCCGCAGCTTCGGATACGAGGCGCGCGCGCGTTCGGGCATCAGGATCTCGACCGGCTGGCCCATGAGCTCGTCGCGCCCGTAGCCGAACATGCGTTCGGTCTCGGCGTTGACCAGCACGATCCGGCCCTCTTCGTTGACGATGACCATGGCGTCGGGCGCCAGCTCCAGTACGCTCCGGAACTTCGCTTCGGCACGCTTGCGCTCGGTGACGTCGCGGGCGATCGTCGACGCGCCGATGATCGCCCCGCCGGCATCGCGCACCGGCGACACGGTAATCGAGACATCGACGCGCGTGCCGTCCCTGCGCAGCCGGACCGTCTCGCAGTTCGCCAGAACCTCTCCACGCCTGACGAGATCGGTCAACCCGGCTTCCTCGTCGGCGCGATCCGGCGGCACGATTGCGTCGACACGCCGGCCGAGCACCTCCTCGGCGCGGTACCCGAACATGCGCTCGGCTGCGGCATTCCAGCTCGTGATCGTGCCATCGAACCGCTTGGTGACGATCGCGTCGTCGGTCGACTCGACGATGGCTGCCAGCGAGGCCTTGGCCCGGAACGCCTCCTCTTTTCGCCGCAGCAGCATCAGAAGGACGGCAGCCGCGGCCATCACGGCGGCCCCGAGGTGGCCCGTTCCCCCGGCCAGCAGTAGGGCGTGGCCGAAGGTCCCCTTGTGGCCGCCCGCCGGGCGGGAAGGAAGCAGACGCACGACGTCCGCGACCTCCGACAGGGCCAGGTCGCTCGCACAGGCCGCGATGGCCGCACGGTCCAGGCCGATGTCCACCACATGGCGTTCCCCGTACCGGTCGGCATGCTCGGGCAGCATCAGGAACCGCTTGGGGACCTGGAAGCTGAAGGTGGCGCTGGCCTTGACCACGGCGGTGGGGTCATCCGGCCCGCCATCGGCATAGGCCCCCGAGGGCAGGTCCACCGCGACCACGGCAGCGCTTTGCGCGTTCAGTTCCCGGATAAGCTGAAGCACTTCGTCGCGGGGCGGACGGTTCAACCCGGTGCCGTACAGCGCGTCGATCACCCATTCGCCGGGCCGCAGGGAGGGCAGCGTGCCGTCGGGACGCTGGACCCGTTCCACCCGCTTTTCAAAAAGCCGTTGCAACTGATGGCGGTTGTCCGCGGAGGCCTGGTCCTCCGTGTAAGCGGTCAACACCCGCACCGGCCATCCCCGTTCTGCGAGCGACCGGGCGATGACCAGGCCATCGCCGCCGTTGTTCCCGGGGCCACAGAGCACCAGCAGGGGACGGGGCCGGTCGCCGTACCGGGTGAGGAAGGCCTGCACAAAGGCGGCGGCGGCGCGCTCCATGAGGGCGGTGCTGCCGATGGGCTCCCGCGCAATGGTCAGGGCATCGACCTGCCGCACCTGTTCAGCGGTGAGTACGGGCAGCATGGCAGCAAGGTACCTGAAATGAAGAAGCCCCTGCCGAGGCAGGGGCTTCCTGTTCCGAAGGGGTTTACCCTTACTGGAAGTAGAAGTTCATGTTGATCGACACACCGTTGTTGTTGGTGTCGATGCCGAAGTCGTTCACCTTGGTGCCGCTTTCGACCTCGCCCGGGCCGTTGTCACCGGTGACACGCTCCCAGCTGGTCTTGTTGAAGCCTTTGCTGGCGAGCATCAGGCCCCAGCCGTACTCGGCGCCCAGGGACACTTTCGGAGCGACGAACCACTCCACGCCCACGAAGGCGTTCAGGCCCACCATCATGGCACCGCCCTGCTTCTCTTCGCTGATGCGCGAGCCGGTGTTGTCCAGGCTGTTGCCATACTCGAAGGTCTTCTTCTGACCGGCAAAGCCCAGGTTCAGATCGGCGCCGTACACGCCCACCACGCGGGTGCTGCCCACGCGCTTCTCCAGGCCGAAGCCCAGCTGGATGGTGTTGCCACCCGTCTTGGTCACGTCCTCGACCATGGCGTTCGGGTCGGTCGCACCGATCTCGCTCACCAGCACGGTCTCCTTGTGGCTGTAGAAGCCCAGGCGCACGCGGCCACGGAAGGCCGTGTTGGCATCCTTCAGCTTCTTCACGCCGATCACGGCACGGGTCACGCTACCGAAAGCGCCGCCGTCGCCACCACCGGCCCAGTTGTAGGGGTCCCAGGTGCTGGCGGAGATCCAGGTGGGCACCGTGTTCCCGGAGGTCCCGTTGAACAGGTTACCGGCGTAGCCGATGAACGGGGTGGCATCAATGGTCAGGCCCCAATCCCCATCTTGGGACAACCAGTTCTCACCGCGGTTGCTGGTGATCTCACCCGTTTGGGCGGTCACTGCCGTAGCGGCGGAGAGCGCTGCAGCGAACAGTACAGTCTTTCTCATCTGACGAACGTTTTGGTTTTACGTGTGCTTCTTACTTGGTTCTCAGGGATCTTCCCGGTCAAAGGTAGGCCCAAGGCGCGGCAAAGCTATGAACAACCGCTGCGGATATCAACAATTTTTTGTTGATCCGTCGAACGGTACCACGTTTTGGTCTGCCTCATTGCGGGATCGGCCGGAGAAATTCGGGGGCGAAGATAGTGGCTGCGGCGATATTGCCAAGTCCGTGCCGAAGTGGTGGGCCTACTGCCGGTGGGCCAGCATGGGCACAAAGCGGAAGTCGCCGTGCTCCTCCCGGACCAGGGCCCCGTCCACCTCCCTGCGGATGCGCACCATGCGCTGCACGGCTCCCTCGCCCACGGGGATCACCAGGATGCCTCCGGGCCGGAGCTGTTCCACCAAGGCATCGGGCACGAAGGGCGCCCCGCAGGTCACCAGCACGCGGTCGTAGGGGGCGTAGGCCGGAAGGCCCAGGAAACCGTCGCCGTGGTACAACGCCGCCTTGTGGCCCATCGCTTCCAACCGGCCGCGTGTGGCCAGGTACAAGGGGCGGTGCCTTTCGATGCTCCACACCTTGGCGCCCATGGCGGCCAGCACGGCGGTCTGGTATCCGCTGCCGGTGCCCACCTCCAGCACGCGGTGGCCGCGTCGCAATTCCAGCAGCTGGGTCTGGAAGGCCACGGTGTATGGCTGGGAGATGGTCTGGCCGCAACCGATGGGGAAGGCTTTGTCCTCGTAGGCGTGCGACCGCAGGGCGGTATCCTCGAAGAAGAGGTGGCGAGGCACCCTGCCCACAGCCTCGAGCACCGCCGCGTCCCCGATCCCCTTGGTCTTGAGCTCCTGCACCAGCCTGCGCCGCGCCCCTTGGGACCGGTAATCGTCACCTCCGACGGTCATCGCGGCAAAAGTAACGGGCGCGCCTCGGGGCCGGGGCCTATTTTCGCCCCGCTTTCAACAGCACCCATGTCGGAAAACCGTTTGCGCATCGGGATCCTGGGGGCCGGCCATTTGGGCCGCATCCATCTGCAACAGGCCCTGGAGGTGGACACCCTGCAGGTGGTGGGCTTCCACGACCCCGACCGGGAGCGGTGCGCGGTGGTGCAGGCCGAGTTCGGCATCCCGGCCCTGGGTTCCGTGGAAGCCGTGATCGAAGCGGCCGAGGCGGTGGACGTGGTGACGCCCACCCTGAGCCACCACGCCTGCGCCATGCAGGCGCTGGCCCGGGGCCGGCACGTGTTCATCGAGAAACCCCTGGCCAACACCCTGGAGGAGGGTCGCGCGCTGGTGCGGACGGCCGAGGCCAGCGGGCTGTGCGTGCAGGTGGGGCATGTGGAGCGCTTCAATCCGGCGTTCCAGGCCGCCGTGCCCAGCCTGCGCGACCCGCTCTTCATCGAAGGGCATCGCCTGGCCCAGTTCAATCCGCGAGGCACCGACGTACCGGTGATCCTGGACCTGATGGTGCACGACCTCGACCTGGTGCTGGGCACCGTGCGCGCACCGGTGACGGCCGTGCATGCCAGCGGCGTGGCCGTGGTGAGCGATTCGCCCGACATCGCCAACGCCCGCATCGAGTTCGCCAACGGCTGCGTGGCCAACCTCACCGCCAGCCGCATCAGCCTGAAGAACATGCGCAAGATGCGCTTCTTCCAACGGGACGCGTACATCTCCGTGGACATGCTGGCCAAGGAGACCGAGATCGTGCGCATGGAGGCCGTGGCGGGCGAGCCGGACCCCTTCGCCATCACCCTGGACCTGGGCGGTGGTCGGGGCAGGCGGGCCATTCAGTTCGAGAAGCCCGAGGTGCCGGCCACCAACGCCATCCGCGAGGAGCTGCGGTCCTTTGCGGCCGCCGTGCGGGGCGTGCACCCGCCCCGGGTGAGCGTTCAGGACGGCCTGGAGGCCTTGGAACTGGCGCATCGGATCCTGGAGCGGATGGCCGAGAACCTGCGGCACGTGGGGCCCGGCCTGCATATACCAGCCCCCCCCTCCGGAACGTTATGAACCATCGGCCCATGCGTCCCGCCGCCTTCCTCGCCCCCGCCACGCTGCTGCTCCTGGGCTCCTGCACCAAGGGCGACAAGGAGGCCGCCTACCTCCAGCTGGGCACGGTCACCGTGGCCACCGACCCGCTCACCGAGGGCACGGGCTCCCACCGCATCACCGACCTGTGGGTGTATGCCGACGGGCAGGCCCTGGGGGTCTGGGAGTCCGGTTCGCGGTTGCCCGTGCTGCGCGAAGGGCCCATGACCATCCAGCTCATCGCCGGCATACCCCGCAACGGCATGCGCGACGACCGGGTGCAGTACCCCTTCTACGCCACCTGGTCGGGTCCGGCGGACCTGCGCAAAGGCACCACCGTCCAGGTGACCCCGCAGTTCACCTACTACGACGGAAACACATACTGGATCGAGGGCTTCGAGGACCCCGGGTTCAAGTTCACCCGCAGCGACGACAGCGACACCACCATGATGCTGGTGAACGATCCGGGCCTGGTGCTCACGGGCAACGGGGCGGGCTACATCCATGTGGACCAGGACAGGCCCTTCGTGCGGATGGTGAGCAGCGACAGCTTCGAGCCCGAGGGGGCCGTGTTCCTGGAGATCGACCGGCGCAGCGACCATCGTTTCCTGGTGGGCGGCCTCATGGACCCCTCCGGCGGGGGCAGCGTGATCGACGTCCCCTACCTCTACGTGTCGCCCACCCTGCGCAGCGACGGCGGCATGCCCTGGTCCAAGATCTACGTGGACCTGGGCAGCCTGTTCCACGCACCGGGCACCACCAACAAACGGTTCTACATCGAAGTGCAGTTGGTCGACGGCGCCTCCTCCGGATCGGTCTATCTGGACGACATCAAGCTGGTGCACCGATGACCTGAGGGCATGGACCGACGGACCCAGGTAAGCCTCTACGTGATCTCCGACCTGCTGTCGGCCGCCACGGCGTGGACCCTGTTCTACCTGTACCGCAAGAAGGTCCTGGAGCCGCTGACCTTCGGCTACGCCGTACCCGTGGAGCTGGACCGCAACTACGCGATCGGCCTGTTCGCGGTGCCGTTGTTCTGGCTGGGCCTGTACACCATGATCGGTGGCTATTCGGACATCTTCCGGCGGCACCGGACCAAGGAGCTGGGGCAGACGCTACTGATCAGCCTGATCGGGGTGGTGGTGATCTTCTTCGTGCTGTTGCTGGACGACCAGGTGCCGGACGCCACCTACCTGGCACGTTCGTTCGCCGTGCTTTTCGGCCTGCATTTCGGGCTCACGCTGCTGCCGCGCTTCCTGCTCACCAGCCGCACGGTGCGCATGGTGCACGACCGGCGGATCGGGTTCAACACCGTGCTGGTGGGCGGCAATGAGCGGGCGGTGGCCATCCACCACGAGATCGAGGGCATGCGCAAGAGCCCGGGCAACCGCTTCGTGGGCTTCGTGAGCGTGAACGGCGGCGACCAGCAGCTGGGTGCCGCGGGGCTTCCGTGCCTGGGGCGTTGGACCGAACTGCGGCGCGCGATCGACGCTCACGGCGTGGAGGAGGCCATCATCGCCGTGGAGAGCAGCGAGCACGAGCACATCAGCCGCATCATCAACGAACTGGAGGGCACCAACGTGCGCATCAAGGTCATCCCCGACATGTACGACATCATGGCCGGCAGCGTGAAGATGACCAGCATCTTCGGCGCGCCGCTGATCGAGGTGAACCCGCAGATCATGCCGGCCTGGCAGTTCGCCCTCAAACGGCTGTTCGACATCGTGTTCAGCGCGTTCGCCCTGGTGTTGCTCTCCCCCCTGTTCCTGGTACTGGCCGTGCTGGTGCGCACCTCGAGCCCGGGGCCGGTGTTCTTCCGCCAGGAGCGCATCGGCCGCTTCGGCAGGCCGTTCCGCATCATCAAGTTCCGCAGCATGTACGCCGATGCCGAGCAGGCCGGCCCGCAGCTCAGCAGTTCCACCGACCCGCGCATCACCCCCATCGGCCGCTTTCTGCGCCGGGCCCGACTGGACGAGCTGCCCCAGTTCTGGAACGTGCTCAAGGGCGATATGAGCCTGGTGGGGCCGCGTCCCGAACGCCGCTACTTCATCGACCGGATCATGGAAGTGGCCCCGCACTACCGGCACCTGCACAAAGTGCGGCCCGGCATCACCAGCTGGGGCCAGGTGAAGTTCGGCTACGCCGAGAACGTGGACCAGATGGTGCGCCGGCTCAAGTACGACATCCTCTACATCGAGAACATGAGCCTCGCGGTGGACCTCAAGATCCTGGCCTACACCGTGATCATCATGCTCAAGGGCGACGGGAAATGAAGCCCTTCCACACGCATCACTGAAAGCTGGAGGCTGGAGGCTGGATGCCGGAAGCCGGAAGCCGGAAGCTGGAGGCTGAAAGCCGGAGGCCGGAAGCTGGAGGCCAACGCCGAAAGCTGAAAGCTGAAAGTTGAAAGCCGGAGGCCGGAAGCTGGTGGCTGGTGGCTGGAAGCTGGAAGCCGGAGGTTGGTGGCTGGAGGTTGGAAGCCGGAAGCTGGAAGCCGGAAGCTGGAAGCCGGAAGCTGGAGGCCGGAAGCTGGAGGCTGGTGGCTGGAAGCTGGAAGCTGGAAGCTGGAGGCCGGAGGCCGGTGTCTTGAAGCCGGAGGAAACCTACGACCTACATTCGCCGTCCATCCCCGGAACAACATGAACATCTCCGTTATCGGTGCTGGCCAGATGGGCAACGGCATCGCCCATGTGTTCGCCCAAGGCGGCCATACGGTCACCCTGATCGACATCGCCCAGGACCGCTTGGACAAGGCCCTCGCCACCATCGCCCGCAACATGGACCGCCAGGTGGCCAAGGGCGGCCTCACCGAGGACCACAAGCAGGCCGCGCTCGGCCGCATCACCACGGCCACCGAACTGTCCTCCGGGGTGAAGAACGCCGAACTCGTGGTGGAGGCCGCCACCGAGAACGTGGACCTCAAGCTCAAGATCTTCCAGGACATCGACGCCGGCGCCCCGGCGGGATGCATCTTGGCCACCAACACCAGCAGCATCAGCATCACCCGCATCGCCGCCGCGACCCGACGTCCCGGGGAGGTGATCGGCATGCACTTCATGAACCCCGTGCCCGTGATGAAGCTGGTGGAAGTGATCCGGGGCTACAGCACCACCGATGTGGTGACCGCCAGGATCATGGACCTGAGCCGCGCCATCGGCAAGGTGCCCGTGGAGGTCAACGACCAGGCGGGCTTCGTCTCCAACCGCATCCTGATGCCCATGATCAACGAGGCCATCGAGACACTGTTCCAGGGCATCGGTGGTGTGGCCGAGATCGATACGGTGATGAAGCTCGGCATGGCCCACCCCATGGGTCCGTTGCAGCTGGCCGATTTCATCGGGCTGGACACCTGCCTGGCCATCCTCAGGGTGCTGCACGAAGGCTTCGGCAACCCCAAGTACGCCCCCTGCCCGCTGCTGGTGCAGATGGTGACCGCGGGCAAGCTGGGCGTGAAGAGCGGCGAGGGCTTCTACACGTACAGCGGCGGCAGCAAGGACCTGGTGGTGGCTCCCGCCTTCGCGAAGTGACCCTCGTCGAGGCCGTTCCGGCGGACATTCCGTTGATCCAGGGCATCGCCCGGGACACCTGGCCCGTGGCCTATGCGGGCATCATCACCACCGCGCAGATCGCCTACATGCTGGACCTCATGTACAGCACGGCGGCGCTTCAGGCCCGGTTCGCGGAGGGCCATCGTTTCACGCTCGCCATACAGGGCGACAGGGCCGTCGGGTTCGCCGCGGTGGAGCACGCGTACAAGCCGGGGCGCTCCCGCCTGCACAAGCTGTACGTGCTGCCCGGGGTGAAGGGAACAGGCGTGGGGCATGCCCTGCTCGAAGCCGTGCTGATGGCCTGCATGAAAGCCGGGGATGCAGCCGTGGAACTGAACGTGAACAAACGGAACCCGGCCAAGGCGTTCTACGAGCGCCACGGCTTCACCGTAGAGCGCGACGAGGTGCTTGACATCGGCGGTGGCTT
The DNA here is from genome assembly GCA_013360395.1 of Flavobacteriales bacterium. GTDB lineage: Bacteria > Bacteroidota > Bacteroidia > Flavobacteriales_F > PHOS-HE28 > PHOS-HE28. Next base: position 26,886 of record JABWBQ010000029.1, on the reverse strand, counting down.
CGTGATGGACGACCACGTGATGGTGCGGCGGTTCCGCCCCTGGTGACTGCGGACCGTGGCCTGGTGCATTGGCAGCACCGCAAGCCCCCTCACCGGGGCCTGTCCGAAGCGGTGAGCCCGTACCGCTTGAACAGCCGGGCCTTGCGCTTTGCCAGCCGAGCGGCGGCCTTGGGCGTGTGCGGGGCACGCTCGGCCACGGCCAGCTCACCGGCCTCGATACGGTGCACCACCTGTTCGATGGCCGCGTCCTCCCCGAGCGGATCGTAGGTATCCTTGAGGTCGTTGCCGAAAAGCCGGGCCACACCCTGCCAGATGAAGGCTTGGAAGCCACCCCGCAACTGCCTTACCAATTCGTACCCGGTGCTGCCCGTCTCTCGGTCGATGAGCTTGATGAGGATGCCGCCCTGGGTGATGGTGAGGTCGGTGATCTCCGCCTCGAACTCGGCCCGCAACTCGGCCTCCGCAAGCTTGGTGTACAGGTCGCGCTGGTGGTCGTTGCGCAGGGCGGCCATTTCGTGGGCATACTGGTCGAGCAGCTCGGCGCTCACCCGGGCGTAGGGATAGACCTTCACCACGTTGCGCACCAATCGGTCGTAACGGCGTGCCTCCCGGCGGGCCTTGGCGCTGGTGTAGCCCTCCACCCGTTTCTCCGGGAGCAGGATGGTGGGCAGCGTGTCGCCGTCCTCGATGCGCAGGGCGATGAACGGGTAGGGCGTGCCCTCCTGGGCGGCAAGCCTTGGCAGGCCGGCCAGCAGGAGCAGGGCGAGCGCGACGATCCGGACCATGGCACCCCCGGCGGGGACGATGGGACAACGCAAAGGTGGGGCCGTTCTTGCCCCTTTGTACCCGATCAGCGCCGGCGAAGTTTCCAAACCGACGCCGTGCCGTGGTTCTGGGTACCGGCCGCCACCGGGGTGGTGCGCACCTCCAGGAGGCCGGCGGCGATGGCGGCGGCGGCCGAGGCTTCCACGGGATCCGAGCCCTCCAGGGCCTCGGGGCGGAAATGGTCGCGCACGAAATGGGTGTCGTAGGCCCCCTTGCGGAAGGCCGCATGCCCCATGGTGAAGCGGCAGAAGGGCAGGGTGGTCTCCACCCCGCCGATGGCGTAGTCGTCGATGGCGCGCTCCATGCGTGCGATGGCCTCCTCGCGCGTGGCCCCATGCACGATGAGCTTGGCGATCATGGGGTCGTAGTGGATGGGGATGGTCATGCCCTCCTCAAAGCCATCGTCCACGCGCACCCCCGGGCCCTGCGGCGGCCGGTAGGTGGTGAGCGTGCCGATGTCCGGCAGGAAGTTGTTCGACGGGTCCTCGGCATACACCCGCACTTCGATGGCGTGGCCCTTGATCGCCAGGTCCTCCTGCCGGAAGGGCAGCTTCTCCCCTTCGGCCACGCGCACCTGCAGCTTCACCAGGTCGAGGCCGGTGATCATCTCGGTCACCGGGTGTTCCACCTGCAGGCGGGTGTTCATCTCCATGAAGTAGAAATCGCCGTTCTCGTCGAGCAGGAACTCCACAGTGCCGGCGCCCACGTAGTTCACGCTCCTGGCCACGTTCACCGCGGCCTCGCCCATGCGCTGGCGCATCGCGGGGGTGAGCACGGTACTGGGGGCCTCCTCCACCACTTTCTGGTGGCGGCGCTGCACACTGCATTCGCGCTCGAAGAGGTAACAGGTGTTGCCGTGGGCATCGGCCATCACTTGCACTTCGATGTGGCGCGGACCGGCCACGTATTTCTCGATGAACACGCTGCCGTCGCCGAAGGCGTTGCGGGCCTCGCTGATGGCGCGTTCCAGCCCCTCTTTCAGGTCGGCTTCGCGCTCCACCACACGCATCCCCTTGCCTCCACCGCCCGCGGCGGCCTTTATGAGGATGGGGAACTTGATGGTCTTGGCCACCTTCATGGCCTCGTCCACGCCACTCACGGCGCCTTCGGTGCCGGGCACCAAGGGCACATCGAACTTGCGCACGGCCTCCTTGGCGGCGAGCTTGTCGCCCATCACCTTCATGGCCTCGGGCGACGGGCCGATGAAGATGATGCCGGCCTTCTCCAGGGCCCGTGCGAACTCGCCGTTCTCGCTCAGGAAGCCGTAGCCGGGGTGCACGGCGTCCACGTCCAGGTCGCGGCACACCTGCACCAGCCTGTCGATCACCAGGTAGCTCTCCTTGCTGGGCGGCGGCCCGATGCACACCGCCTCGTCGGCGAAGCGCACGAAGGGCGCGCTGCGGTCGGCCTCGGAGAACACGGCCACGGTGCGGATGCCCATCTCACGGGCGCTGCGCATCACACGGAGGGCGATCTCGCCGCGGTTGGCGACGAGGAGCTTGCGGATCTTCTTCCTGGCCATCGGGATTCGGTGTGCGAAGGTGCCGCTTTCGGCGGACACGACCACGGGTCGCGGGAGCTTCACTCCTCCGGCGCGACGCCCTCCCAGAACCGGGAGAGCTGGGTGATCAGCAGGTCGAGGTCGGCGTCCTCGAAGGGATGGCGGGTGCGGGGAAGCACCAGCACCCCGGCATCCTTCAACTGACCCGCGACGCGCAGCGTATCCCCGGGCACGGCGGTGCTGTCGCGGTCGCCCACGCACAGCAGCACGGGGCATTCGATGGCGGCGAGCACCGCGTCGGTGAGCGGGGGTTGTGCGGCCGTGCGTTCGATCAGGGCGGCGGTGTGCGCCACGAGGTCCTTCCACCGCGCGGGACCGTGCGCGGCGGCCAGGCCCATGGCGAATTCGGGCACCTTCTCCTCCATCGTCGCGGGGTCCAGCCGGGCGAGCTCCTTGCGCAGGCCGTCCTCGGTCCACAGCAGCTTGGTGCCCAGGGTGGCCACGGAGGCAACGCGACCCGGATGGCGTGCAGCCCAGAGCAGCGCCGCGTAGCCGCCCATGCTGTAGCCGAACAAGTGCACGGGTCCGCTCTCCTTCTCCAGGGCGGCATCGATGTCGGCCAGGAAGAGGTCGAAGGACAGCCCTTCCGGCGGTACCTCGCCTTGGCCATGGCCCGAGAAGGTGGGGCTCAGGCAGCGGGTGTGGTCCAGGCCGTCGGCCAGGAAGGCGAGCTGGCGCTTGGTGCCGAGGGCGCCGTGCAGGAGCAGGATGGTGTGCATGGGATGCGAAGATGCGGCATCGCCCGATCGTCGCGAAGGATATCTTGAGCCCCATGACCCATCTGCCCCCGCTGATCCACGACCTCGGGCTCATCCTGTCCGTGGCGGCGGTGACCACGCTGGTCTTCAAGAAGATCCGGCAGCCCTTGGTGCTGGGCTACATCCTGGCCGGCCTGCTGGTGAGCCCGCACGTGAAATACGTGCCCACGGTGATGGACGAGGCCAGCATCGGCACCTGGTCGGAGATCGGGGTGATCTTCCTGCTCTTCGGGCTGGGGCTGGAGTTCAGTTTCAAAAAGCTGGCCCAGGTGGGCGGTGCGGCGGCGGTGACGGCGATCACCACGGTGCTGTTCATGCTCGGGGCGGGCTACGCCACAGGTCAGCTGCTGGGATGGGGGGGCATGGACAGCATGTTCCTGGGCGGCATCCTGTCGATCAGTTCCACGACCATCATCGTGCGGGCCTTCGACGAGCTGGGGTTGAAGACGCGGGGGTTCGCGCGGCTGGTGGTGGGCGCGCTGGTGATCGAGGACCTGGTGGCCATCCTGCTGCTGGTGCTGTTGAGCACCCTGGCCGTGGGGCGCCAGTTCGAGGGCACGGCACTGCTGCTGGAGATGGGCAAGCTGGCCTTGTTCCTCGCGCTGTGGTTCGGGGGCGGCATCTTCCTGGTGCCCACGCTGTTCAAGCGCACGCGCCACCTTATGAACGACGAGACGCTGCTGGTGGTGGCGCTGGCCCTGTGCCTGGCCATGGCCGGCCTGGCCGTGACCGCGGGCTTCAGCGCCGCGCTGGGCGCCTTCATCATGGGCTCGGTGCTGGCCGAGACCCTGCTGGCCGAACGCATCGAGCACCTCACCCGCCCGGTGAAGGACCTGTTCGGCGCCATCTTCTTCGTGTCGGTGGGCATGCTGATCGATCCGCAGGTGCTGCGCACCGAATGGGCGCCCGTGCTGGTGATCAGCGCGGTGGTGATGGTGGGTCAGCCGCTGAGCAGCGGCGTGGGCGCCCTGCTGGCGGGGCAGCCGTTGAAGCGGGCCGTGCAGGCGGGCATGAGCCTTTCGCAGATCGGGGAGTTCTCCTTCATCATCGCCACGCTGGGCCTCTCGTTGGGCGTCACCAGCCCCCGGCTCTACCCCATCGCCGTGGCCGTGTCGGTGCTCACCACGTTCGTCACCCCGTACATGATCCGCGGTTCCGCCGGCATGGCGGCCCGCATCGAACGTGCGTTGCCCAAGGGTTGGGCGGCGGCGTTGGACCGGTACAGCAGGCAGACCGAGCAGGTGCGGGTGCGGAGCGACTGGCACAAGCTGCTGCGCGCCTATGGGCTCAACGTGGGCGTGCTTTCCCTGCTGGGCGTTTCGGTGATCCTGCTGGGCGAGCGGCAGCTGCTGCCCTGGGCCAGCGGGCGGTTCGGGGCGCGGCAGGGCGCCATGGTGGCGGGCCTGCTCACGCTGGTGGCGCTGCTGCCGGTGGTGTGGGCCATGGCCTTCCACCGGGTGCAACGCGCCGCCTACCGGCACCTCTGGCTGAACCGGCGCGCCCTGCGCGGTCCGCTGGTGATGATCGAAGCCTTGCGCATCGGGGCCGCCGTGGTGCTGCTCACCCTGCTGGTGAACCGCTTCTTCGGGGCCGGCCCCGGGCTGCTCGCCGCAGTGCTTTCGGTGGGCGCTGCGGTGCTGCTCTTCCGGCGGGGCATGCATGCGTTCTACCACCGCATGGAGAAGCACTTTCTGATCAACTACCACCAGCGCGAGCGAAGGCGCGAACGCCCCGAGCTGGCCCCCTGGGACCTTCACCTGGCCGAGGTGGTGGTGCCGGCGACCTCCCTGGCCGTGGGCCGCACCCTCCAGGAACTGGCCCTGCGCGAGGCCCACGGCGTGAACATCGCCCTGATCGAACGGGGCGAGCGCACCATCCAGGTGCCCAAGCGCGACGAGCGTTTGCTGCCGGGCGACCACCTGGTGCTGATCGGCACCGACGAACAGCTCGCCGCGGCCAGTACCGCACTCAGCGAGAGCCCACCGCTGAGCGGCGCTCCCACGCCCGAACGCTGCGAGATGCGCCTGGTGAAGTACCGGGTCCTCCCCCGGTCCCCGCTGGTGGGCCGCAGCATCCGCGAGAGCGGCATCCGCGAGGAAGGGGCCGCCCTGGTCACCGGGCTGGAACGCGGCGAACAACGCTTCGGGAACCCCGACAGCACCATGCGGCTGGAGCAGGACGACCTGCTGTGGCTGGTGGGCGACGTGGAGCGGATGCGGACCTTCATGCAGGGCGGACGGGCCGAGCGCGAGTGAACGTGCGTCGAACGGCTTGCCCAGGGACGCCTCATGCAGGCGGTCCGGTGCGCACACGGGCCCGGTGCGGAAGCGCGGCACGCGGCCGGGGCACCGCAACGGGCATCGCCCCCCGCGCTACATTTGAGAGCGACCGGCATCCGGCACGGCGCACCGCCCATGCTCGAGGTCTCCGACCTGCACAAGCGCTTCGGCGAACAGGTGGCCCTGCGAGGCGTGGGGTTCAGCGTGCCCAAGGGCGAGTGCTACGGCCTGCTGGGGCCGAACGGCGCTGGCAAGTCCACCACCATTTCCATTCTCAGCGCCCTGCTGCCCCCTGACAGCGGGCGGGTGGTGGTGGCCGGTCACGACCTGGCCACCGAGCCGCTGGCGTGCAAGCGGGCCATCGGCGTGGTGCCGCAGGAGCTCGCGCTGTACAACGACCTCACGGCCGAGGCCAACCTGCTCTTCTGGGGCCGGCTGTACGGCGTGCCCAACGCCGCGGTGCGCGAACGTGCCGGCGAGCTGCTGCGCCTGTTCGGGCTGGCCGACCGTCGCCACCACCGGGTGGGCACCTATTCGGGCGGCATGAAACGGCGGATCAACATCGCGGCGGCCCTGCTGCACCGGCCGCAGGTGCTGCTGATGGACGAACCCACCGTGGGCATCGACCCGCAGAGCCGCAACCTGATCTTCGAGGTCGTGGAGCAATTGCACGCCGATGGCCTCACCATCATCTACACCACGCACTACATGGAGGAGGCCGAACGGCTGTGCGACCGCATCGGGATCATCGACACGGGTCGCATCGTCGCGCAGGGCACACTGGCCGAGCTCAAGGACGCCAGTCGGCTGACGGGGACCGTGGACGTGACCTATGCCGGTGAGCCGGCCCAGGTGCTGGAACAGGCCGCCTCCTTCTGGCCGCACGTGCACCAGGAGAAGGGCATCACCCACTTCCTCACGCCCGGGGGGCAGGGCGACCTGGCGCGGATCCTCCAAGGTTCCACGGAGCGGGGCATGGACATCCGTGCGGTGGCGGTGCGCGACGTGGACCTGGAGACCATCTTCCTGCACCTCACCGGCAAACAACTGCGCGACTGATGCTGCTGCTGGCCCTGAAGGACCTGCGCCTGTTCGTTCAGGACCGGCGGTCCATGCTGATCACGTTCGCCATACCGCTGGCCCTGATCACCCTGTTCGCCTTCGCGTACGGCGGCATGGACGGCGGAGGGGAAAGCAGGCCTTATGCGCTGCCGGTGAGCGACCTCGATGCCACCCCGCTCTCCCAGGCTTTCATGGAGCAGCTCGACACGCTGGCAGCGTTGACCGTGGTGCCCATGGGCCTGGAGCAGGCACGGGAAGGGGTGCGCAAAGGCAAGCAGGACTGCGTGTTGATCATCCACCCGGGCTTCGCCGATTCGGTGCGCAGCGGCGGGGAACTGCCGGTGGAGCTGCAGTACGACGAGGCCCAGGCGACCCAGGTGAGCATGCTGCAACAGTCCCTGGTGCCCACCCTCATCAACTTCCCATTCAACAGCGGCCATGCGAGAACGGCGGTGGGCACCCGGATCGACCGGATGATGGAGAACGGCCCCGTGCAGGAGCGGCTCCGGGCGCGCATGCAGTTCGACACCCTGTACAGCACCATGGAGCGGGGCAGCGAGGGCGGGACAGCGGGCGCCTTCGGTGTGGGCGGCGAGGTGAAAATGACCAGCCTGGTGAAGCCCGCCACGGGGAACCGCGTGGTGCTCGTCCAGGCCGTGGCGGGCACGGCCATCATGATGCTGCTGTTCTCGGTGGTCGGCATCGGCATGGGCCTGCTGGACGAAAGGCAGGAGGGCACCCTGAAGCGCCTGTTGCTGGCCCCGGTCCCCAGGGCGCACATCCTCTTCGGCAAGATGATCTCCGCCAACGTGATCTCCATCGCCCAGCTGTCGGTCATGCTCGCCTTCACCAGCCTGGTGTTCGGCTTGCAGGTGCGCGGGCACCTGACCGGTCTCCTCCTGGTGATCGCGGCATCGGCCTACGCCTGCTCGGCCTTCGGGGTCTTCCTGGCGGCGGTCGCCAAAAGCCGGCAGCAGGTGCAGGGCTTGTCCACGCTGATCATCCTGGTGATGAGCGCGATCGGCGGCAGCATGATGCCCCTGTTCTTCATGCCCGCGTTCATGCAGAAGATCGCCGTGCTCTCGGTGAACTACTGGGCCATCCAGGGCTTCTTCGATGTGCTCTGGCGCACCCTGCCCCTCCCCGACCCTGGCTTCCTCGGGCACCTGGCGGCCCTGGTGCTCATCGGCACGGTGTTGAACGGGCTCGCCCTCCACTTCTTCCGGCGCAACGTCGTCGACGCGGCGTAGGCCTCACCAGCTCCTTCTGCTCCATCACCACCGCGTCCACGCGGCCGGAGGCCTTTGGTGTTGCGCCCGGTCGGACCCGCGCGTGGATGAGTTCGTGGGCGCCGAGCGCCTGGCACAGACCTCAGTAAAAACGCAAGACCCGTCGCGGCCTCCGGCCGCATCACCTCTTCCCGATACCGGTGCAAGCACGAACCTTGGTCGTGCGGTGTATGCACGAACAACCGGTCCGGGTCCCACCCTGCTTGGTGCTGCCGACGTCGCAGCGCCCGTCCATGCCGGGGCTGGAGGTCGAAGGGCGCCTCGTCTACTTCAACACCTCCTTCACCCGGTCGGCGGCCTCTTGCAGGGCCACGGCGCCGAGCACCTTCAGGCCGCTGTTGTCGATGAGCTCCTTGGCCTCCTTGGCGTTGGTGCCTTGCAGGCGCACGATGATGGGCACCTTGATGTCGCCGATGTTCTTGTAGGCGTCCACGATGCCCTGGGCCACGCGGTCGCAGCGCACGATACCGCCGAAGATGTTCACCAAGATGGCTTTGACGCGTTCGTCCTTGAGGATGATGCGGAAGGCCTTTTCCACGCGGGCGGCGTCGGCGGTGCCGCCCACGTCCAGGAAGTTGGCGGGCTCGCCGCCGCTGAGCTTGATGATGTCCATGGTGGCCATGGCCAGGCCGGCGCCGTTCACCATGCAGCCTACGTTGCCGTCCAGGCGCACATAGTTGAGGCCGGCCTCGCCCGCCTCCACCTCGATCGGGTCCTCCTCGGTCTTGTCGCGCATGTCGGCATATTCCGGATGGCGGAAGAGGCCGTTGCCGTCCAGGCGCACCTTGGCATCCACCGCGGCGATGCGGTCGTTGCTCATCTTCAGCACCGGGTTGATCTCGAACATGGCGGCATCGCAGCCTTCGTAGGCGCGGTAGAGGGCGGCCACGAACTTCATCATCTCCTTCTTGGCCGTGCCGGTGAGGCCCAGGTCGGTGGCGATCTTGTTGCACTGGAAGGGGCGCAGGCCCACGCGCGGGTCCACGCTCTCCTTGAAGATCTTGTCCGGGCTGTGCTCGGCCACCTCCTCGATGTCCATGCCGCCCTCGGTGCTGTACATGATGATGTTGCGCCCGCTGGACCGGTCGAGCAGCACGCTCATGTAGAACTCCTTGGTGGGGCTGGGCCCCGGGGCGTACATATCCTCGGCGATGAGCACCTTGTGCACCTTCTTGCCCTGGGGCGGCGTCTGGGGCGTCTTGAGCATCATGCCGATGATCGCGTCGGCCTTCTCGCGCACCTCCTCGGTGGTCTTGGCCAGCTTGACGCCACCGCCCTTGCCCCGGCCGCCGGCGTGGATCTGGGCCTTCACCACCCAGAACTTGGTGCCGGTCTCCTGGCTCAGCCGCTTGGCCGCGTCCACGGCCTCATCGGCGTTGTAGGCCACGATGCCGCGCTGCACCGTGACGCCGTATTGCTGAAGGATCTGCTTGCCCTGGTATTCGTGAAGGTTCATGGACGCCGGTCGGATTGATGTTCCGGCGCGAATGTACAGGCCGCACGCCAAGGGAGCATCGACGCCCGATGGCCGGGCCCCGGGTGCTTTCTTTGCACGGGCCACCCGTTCCCGCCATGCGCGCACCCGACCATCCGCTGTTCCACGAATTCTTCACCGAGGACATCCCGCACCTCCTGGCCCGCATCGGCTTGGCCGGGGAGAGCCTCGGTTGGATGACCACCGTGACGGGCATCGCCCTGGTGGCGCTGGCCCTGTGGGTGCTCACGCTGACCCTGGGCTGGACGTTCCAGCGCATGCTGTCACGGATCTCGCTGACCACGGATTCCAACTTCGACAACAACCTGGAGGCGCAGGACGTGCCGCGCTACCTGGCGCGCATCATCCCGCTGGTGCTCGGCTTCAACCTGATCCCGTCCGTGCTGGAGCACCACCCGCGACTGATAGGCCTGACCGAGAAGCTCTTCGCCATCTTCTTCGTGGTGCTTGCCGTGCGCATCGCCCGGGCCGTGCTCTTCGCCGGCCGCGACACATTGCAGCAGATGGACAACTACCGGGGCAAGCCCCTGGGCAGCTATGCGCAGGTGATCTCCCTGCTGCTGTACATGATAGGCTTGCTGACGATCTTCTCCCTGCTCACGGGCCGCTCGGTGGCCACCTTCCTGGTGAGCATGGGCGCCGCCTCGGCGGTGCTGTTGCTGATCTTCAAGGACACGATCCTGGGCTTCGTGGCCAGCATCCAGATCAGCGCCAACAACATGGTGGGCATCGGCGACTGGATCGAGATGCCCAAGTACGGCGCGGACGGGGAGGTGCTCGAGATCAACCTCACCACGGTGAAGGTGGAGAACTGGGACAAGACGATCACCACCGTGCCCACCTACGCGCTCATCAGCGATTCGTTCAAGAACTGGCGCGGCATGCAGCAGTCGGGCGGGCGGCGCATCAAGCGGAGCATCCGCATCAAGATGAGCTCCATCCGCTACCTGAACGACGCCGAGGTGGATGAACTGCGGAGGATCGAGCTGCTCACGGACTACATCGATGCCCGGCGCGAGGAGATCCGGCAGTACAACGCCACCCACCAGGTGGACAAGCGCATGCTGGTGAACGGGCGCAACCTGACGAACGTGGGCCTGTTCCGCAAGTACATGGAACGCTATGCCCTGGAACGGCCGGGCATCCATCTCGAGATGTCCAGGATGGTGCGCCAACTTCAACCCGACGACAAAGGCCTGCCGTTGGAGCTCTACTGCTTCACGGACGACGTGCGCTGGGTGCCGTATGAGCACCTGATCGCGGACATCTTCGACCACCTGCTGGCCTCGATCTCGTATTTCGGGCTGGAGGTGTTCGAGTCACCCGCCTCCATCGATCCGCGTCAGCACATGGAGAAAAAGTCGGAGTAGGCAACGAACGTCCTTGGGGCGCGGACCGCGCGGTCACAGGGTACGCCGCCTGCGCAGCACCCCGCATCCGGCAGGTCTTCCAGACCGGGGACGCTCGGGAAGTACCCGCCCTCCCCCCGCCCGCACACCGACCGGTCCCGATCGCGCGCGGCCGCCTGACGCATGCCCAGGAAAGCTCACGGTCAGGCGACCGCGGATTACTTTTCACCCCCATGATCCAAGCATCCGGGATCCGCAAGCGCTTCGGGGACCTCGAGGTGCTCAAGGGGGTAGACCTGCACGTCGCGAAGGGCGAGGTGGTGAGCATCGTGGGGGCCAGCGGCGCGGGCAAGACCACGCTGCTGCAGATCCTGGGCACGCTGGAGAAAGCCGATGGCGGCTCGCTGCTGATCCACGGCGAAGAGGTGACCAAGTTGGGCAGCAAGGCCCTGAGCGCTTTTCGCAACAAGCACATCGGCTTCGTGTTCCAGTTCCACCACCTGCTGCCGGAGTTCACCGCGCTGGAGAACGTGATGATGCCGGGCCTGATCGCCGGCCGCAGCATGAAGGACTGCACGCCGCGCGCGGAAGAGCTCCTGCAACGGCTGAACCTGGCCGGGCGCAAGGAGCACAAGCCCAATCAGCTCAGCGGTGGCGAGCAGCAGCGCGTGGCCGTGGCGCGGGCGCTGTTCAACAACCCCGGCGTGGTGCTGGCCGATGAGCCCAGCGGCAACCTGGATTCCGCTCACGCCAAGGAGCTGCACCAGCTCTTCTTCGAGCTGCGCAAGGAGCTGGGCCAGACCTTCGTGATCGTGACGCACAACGAGGAACTGGCGGAAATGGCGGACCAGAGGTTGGTGATGAAGGACGGGGTGATCTGAGGCCGCTACCTTGGTCCCATGCCCGACCCCCGGCCCGGTCCCTCGCGGCGGAGTTTCCGCATCCTGCTGGCGCTTTTTGTGGCGCTGCTGGCCGCCAACGCGGGTTACCTTGCCCTCCGGATGTGGCGCGCCAACGAAGGCATGCATCGTTTCAGCGGCGACCGGCAGGCGGCGCGCACCGAGCTCTTCCGGCGGTTGCCACCGGACAGCGGCGCCATCATCCTGCTCGGCGACAGCCATCTGGAACACTTCCCCCTGGGGGAGGTCTTTCCCGGTCTGCCGGTGGTGAACCGCGGTGTGAGCGCAAGCACCCTGCGGGATGTGGCCGACCGCGTGCGCATCAGCTGCGGCCCGGCCCCGGCGCTGATCGTGGTGCACGCCGGGATCAACGACCTGTTCAAACACCGGCCCGTGGAACGCTTCGAGGCCGACCTCGCCGCCCTGCTGGACACCCTGCGCACGGTGCACCCCCGCGCACCGGTCCTGTTGGACGAGCTGCTGCCCACAGCCGACCGCGGCATGGATGGCGAAGTGCGGCGTTGCAACGCGGTGATCCATCGCCTGGCCGGCCGGTACGGGGTCGCCGTGCTGCCCCTCTACGCCGCCTTCGAGCAGCGCGGGACCATCGATCCCACGCTGACCTACGACGGCGTGCATCTGAACGCGGAAGGCTACGACCGCTGGGCCGCGCTGCTTCGCCCCGTGCTCACAGCCCCCACGCCCGATCCCTGAAACCCTGACCCATGCGCACCCTGGCATCCCTCCCCGCCCTCGTCCTCGTCACCTGCTGCCTCGGCCAGGCCCCTTCCGGCATGCCGGGCACCTTCGCCCTGGGCGAAGGGATCACGGTGGTGGACGACAACGACCCCTTTGTGCCGAACAGCTTCATCGGCTCGTTCCGGATGGAGACGCACCAGTTCCGCAGCGGTGCGGAACAGGAACGCAGCCCGATGACCCTGCGCTACTGGAGCAGCGCCGACAAGGCGCTCACCGAGGCCTCGTCCCCGGGCGCCCCCGCCATGCGCATGCTGGTGGACCTGAAGGGCAAGTGGCAGTACATGTTGATGCCCGAGAGCCAGGGCGCACGCATGGCCATGAAGATGCGCAAGAAGAAGGTGGTGATGACCGCGCAGAACGGGACTGCCGATACGCCGACGGTGGAGGTGACGAACGAGACGCGCACGATCGACGGCCACCGGTGTGTGAAGGTGGTGGCGCGCAGCAGCGAGGGCGTGTGGACGGGCTGGGTGGCCCAGGACCTGCCGGCGCCGTTCGCCGATCTGCAACGCGTGGCGGGCACCGGCGACCCCCGGCTCACGCAACGCACGGCCGGTGTGAAGGGCTTCCCCCTGGAATTCGAATGGGTGGATGCGAACGGCACGGACCGGATGGTCTGCAAGGTGCACGACCTCGTGGCCGGCACGGTGGACGAAGCCCGCTTCAGCCTGGACGGTTATCAGGTGATGGAACTGCCGGGCATGGGCCGATGAAGCGCAGCACCAAGCTCGATGGGCTGGAGCGCGTGGAGGTGACGACCCGCACGCAATGGAGGGCCTGGCTGAAGAAACACCACCGACGCACCGAAGGCATCTGGCTGGTGCGGTGGAAGGTGGCCACCCCGGCCAAGCATGTGTCCTACGCGGAGGTGGTGGATGAAGCGCTCTGCTTCGGCTGGATCGACAGCCTGCCGCGCAAGCTCGATGCGGAGCGCACCATGCGCTACCTGTCGCCGCGGAAGCCCCGCAGCGTGTGGAGCAAGCTGAACAAGGCAAACATCGTACGGCTGGAGGCCGAAGGCCGGATGACCGCGGCGGGCAGGGCCAAGGTCGATGCGGCGAAGGCCGACGGATCCTGGAACACGCTCGACGCCGCGGAGGCGTTGGAGATACCTGCGGACCTGGCCCGGGCGCTCGACCGGCGCGCGCGATCGCGGATCTTCTTCGACAGCCTGTCCCCCAGTGCCCGCAAGATGCTGCTCACCTGGATCGGTTCGGCCCGGACCGCGGAGACCCGGAAGGAACGCATCAAGGCCACGGTGGACGAGGCTGCGCAGGGCCGACGGGCCTTCCCACCCGCGACGAGGCCACCCACCCCCTGATCGAACGTCCAAAGACCATGACCGCCTCCCGTCCCTTGTTCGGCCTGCTTGCGTTGTTCGGCCTTTGCCCCCAGAACGTCCTTGGCCAGTCCTTGTTCAACAACCGGTACGTGCATGCGCAGTACCCTGCGATCAGCGAGCAATTCCAGCCGTTGCCGAGCGGCTCCACGGTGTTCTTTGGCGCCGGGGCTTCCGCGCCTGTTCACGGATCCATCGGCCTGCTGGACCCGCAAGGCCAGCTGGTCTGGGAGCGCCAGGTGGACCTGGGAGGCATCGGAGAGACCGGGGTCGGCGCGGTGCACGACCTCGGCGACGGCACGCTGTTATGCGCCGTGCAAGGCTGGTACCCGTCGAAAGGGGCCGTGGCGCTGGTGGACACCCTTGGCGCCCTCGTATGGAGCAGGGATATGGGGATGCCCGTGTCCGACGTCATCCTCACCGCGGACGGGAACTGTGCGGCCGTTGGATGGCGCAGTGTGCTCATGCCGGGGAGCGACTTAGACCTTCACCTGACGAAGCTGGACCTGAGCGGCAATATGCTCTGGACGAAAAGGTACCCCGAACCGGGCAACCTCACCGGGTTCAACTCCCTGGAAAAGATCACTTACAACATGCTGGAGCAGCCCAACGGTGACCTGTGGCTCTGCTTCGGGTACACCGACCTCCTGGGGGTTCTCTGCGTGAATGCCAACGGCATCGTACAGTGGGTGCGCTACTTTGCCACCGGCATCGAGCACAACGTCTTCCAGGTGGGCGGGGATCCCTGCGCGATCCTGCCCGGCCCGAACGGGACATGGCTGTTCGGCAAGGGCCTCGATCCCAACGGACCCGGTGGGATGTTCGCGATCCTGATCGATGCGCAGGGCCAGGCGACGGCGGGACGTTCCTACACGGCTGGCGGCAACATCCATTTGCGTGATGTGCAACGCGCGCCGGACGGCACCTACTGGATGTTCGCGGGAATGGGACCCGACCATACGTTCGTTCATCTCGACCCCAATGCCGACCTGTTGAGCGCGTTCAAGCTCAGCGATGGCCTCACGCGAACGGTCTTCGGCTTCGGCTTGGGGGACGATGGCGCTCATCTGGTCTCACGGGCCCTGCCGGACACCTCATGGACGAGCGCACCGCACACCCGCGAACGGTTCGACCCGTCCGTCGGACCGGCCTGTGACAGCATGCTGACCGCGCCGGTCGTCCAGGGGACCATGGCCGTGCAGACCATTCCAGGTCCGGCGCTCGCCGCGGCCCCCGGCATCCAGTTCGCCTCGCAGCTGCTGACGCTCGTTCCGAGGATCGTAACGACCGTACCGGAGTGCGGAAGCACCGGACATGTCGACGCATCCCACGAGCGCATCGTACACCCCTACCCTTCCCCGGCCATCGACGTGCTGCACCTCCCGGGATCCGGACCCGGCGTGTCGTTCGATGTTGAACTGACCGACGCATTGGGAAGGACCTGGCGGCGGGTGGTTCAGGGCGGGTCCGGACTGTGGATCGAAGACCTGCCGGCAGGAACGTACAGCGCGTGTTACCGCGGCACGGACGGGCGGCCCTTGCGGGCCCGGTTCATCAAGGTGGACCGCCCTTGACGGAAGGTGCCGGGCACTCCATGTCAGGGCATCACCGCGAACCGCAGCACGCGCTCACCGGCGGCCTCCATCACGATATAGCTGCCCGGGCTCCAGCCGGTGACCTCGAAGACCACCCGACCACCCGAGGCGGTGCGCTCCAGCACCACGCGACCGGAAGCATCCACCACACGCACCCCGTCGACGCCTTCCAGCACGAACCGGTCGCCCATGCGCTGCAACGGCAAGGGTTCCGCGTGGTCCGGCAGGAGGGTGGCCAGCGGGTCCTCGCAGCAGTTGCCGGCGGCGGAGACGTACTGCGTGCCGGACCAGCAGCCATACTGGGTGCGGTGATACCGGAGGATGCCGCCGAACTCGGTGAGGAAGTAGTGGGCCACCTGATCGGCCGTGTTGCAGCCGCCCTGGCCCGTGTTCACATCGCATGAATAGGCGCAGATCATGCTGCCGTAACCGTTGCCGTTGGCGAAGGTGACCGGCGGCGCGACCCGGATGTCCGTCGTGGCGTTGGGTGCACCGTTGATGCTGACGCTGGTCCCCGAGCCGATGCCGCAATGGTCGTTGCTTCCGTTCATTCCCGCATACACCACCTGCGTCACGTTGCCCGTGAAAGCCCCGATGAACTCCACTTTCACGTATTCGTAGCTCACGATGCCCACGTGCAGGTCGGGGATGTCCTCGTCCACAGCGATCACCAGGGGACCGCCGTCGTAGTTGGAGTAGAGGATCACGTTGCCCTGTGCGCTGCACAGCGTCTGGGCGTCCAGGCCCAGGGGCAGGGCCATGCAGGCGAAGGCGAGCACCGGCCAACGATGGAGGGATACGCCCATGGTCACGGCAAGATACAGGACATGTGCCAACTTGCGGCGCATGGGCTGTGTGCCGGTGGACATGCGGGTGCGGCGGCTGCTGGAAAGCGCCTACCGTCGCCATGCCACGCCGGACTTCGTGGCCCATGATCCGTTGCAGGTGCCGAGGTCCTTTGCGGCGCGGGGCGATGCGGAGGTCATCGGTTTCCTCACGGCCACCATCGCGTGGGGGCAGCGGCGCACCATCGTGGCCAATGCGTGGCGGCTGGTGCGTCTGATGGATGGTGCGCCGGGTGCTTTCGTCGATGCGGCCTCGGCCCGCGAGTTGGCCCGCCTGGCACCCTTCGTGCACCGCACCTTCAACGGCGGCGACCTGCAGCAGTTCGTTCGGAGCCTGCGCCATCTGCGCAGGACGTACGGCGGCATCGAGGAGGCTTTCCTCGACGAAGGGTCCGTTGGCGACATGGGAACGGCGATCGCCCGGTTCAAGCGGCGGTTCTTCGAGCCGCGGCATCCGGCCCGCACACGCAAGCACGTGGCCGACCCCTCCCGGGGAAGCAACGCCAAGCGGATCAACATGTTCCTGCGGTGGATGGTGCGCACCTCCGCGGAAGGCGTGGACCTGGGGCTGTGGACCACG
This sequence comes from Flavobacteriales bacterium, assembly GCA_013360395.1. GTDB lineage: Bacteria > Bacteroidota > Bacteroidia > Flavobacteriales_F > PHOS-HE28 > PHOS-HE28. The sequence goes on along the minus strand of JABWBQ010000029.1, from coordinate 10,251 downwards.
ATCCGCCCCGCGGACCTGATGGTCCCTTTGGACGTGCACACCGGCCGCACGGCCCGCGCACTGGGCCTGCTCACCCGGTCCCAGGACGACTGGAAAAGCGTGGTCGAGCTCACGGAGCGTCTCCGTCAGCTCGACCCTTTGGATCCGGTGAAATACGATCTGGCGCTCTTCGGGCTCGGCATCGAAGGGACGCTCACCGCTCGATGAGCACCGAGGTCACGGCCGCATGGCCGGCTTCGTCGCGAACGTGCAGCATGTAGAGGCCACCACCCAGGCCTTGGCGGTCCAACACCACGGTGGACGACCGGCGCTGCACGCGGCGCACCTCCCGGCCCGAGGCATCGAGGAGCATCAGCTCCACACGGCCTTGGAACCGTTCGTCGAGCACGATGGTGGCCGTGCTGCTCACCGGGTTGGGCACCACGGCGATGGCGGGCGACGCCGACGCAGCGTCCTCCCCCACCCCCACCGCGCCGTGGGTGAGCGTGTTCAGCACCGTGTTGGTGATCACGGGGGCGTTCTGATCGAAGTGGATGGCCGCCCGGTTATGCACGGTGCTGCCTTCCGCCAGGCCGTCGTGATGGTCGATGGCGAACATCAGGTAGCCCTGGCTGCCCACCGGGTCGCTGGCACTGTCGGGCAGTTGGATGTCCGGGAAGGTCACCGTCAACAGCCCGTCGTCGCTGAGCGCCACCTGGTGAACGTGGCTTGCCCCGAGGACGCGCAGCGAGGCGAGGTCGAGGTCCTGATCGAGGCTGTCGTGCAGCACCACCTGGCCGGCGGGGATGTTGCCCGTGTTCTGGAAGCGGATGGTGTACACCAGGGTGGTGCCCATGGCGGTGAGGTGCTCGGGGCCCATGCCGCGCGGCAACACCTGCTTGTCGTTGGGGTCCACGGCGCAGCCCACCTCGCCCTCCACGGCCACGCCGGTGGTGTGGGTGGTCCCGCTGACCATGGCCACCACGGCCAGGGAGTCGTCGAGCTGCTCGCCCACATGGGTCTCATCGGGCATCTGGACCAGCACCTGCACCTGCCGCGTGTGGGTGGCGGGCACGTTCACGAAGGTCCACTGGGGCACACCGTTCAGCACGGCATCGGGCGGGGGGACGGCCCCCGCGAAGGTGCTCAACGGGTCGAGGTGCAGGGCGGCGGTGACATCGGCGGCCAGGGTCCCGATGTTCTGTACGTTGAACCAGTAGGGCACCACTTCGTTGCAGCGGATGTCGCCCGGGGTGAGCACGGGGCCCATGGCCACCACGTCCTGGTCGGCGTGCAGGCCGAAGTCGCGTTCCAGCGCACTGTTGTTCTGGGTGGTCACCGTCACGTTGTACAGGTCGGGCGTGGTGGTGGTCCAACCCGCCACCGGCGGCAGCCACACCGCATAAGGCCCGGGGACGGCGCTGAAGCTGTACATGCCGCTGTGGTTGGTGAAGGTGGCCGGCACATCGGTGGCCTCCACGCGGATGTTGTACAGCCCGTGGTCGTTGCCGTTGAAGACGCCGTCGGCGTTCACGTCGTTGAACACGCGGCCCACGATGCTGTTGCCCGCGATGGCGAGGTTGTCGAAATAGACCACGCGGTACTGGGCCACCGAGGTGGTGAAGAGCTCGGCATCGCCATCGCCGTCCACGTCACCCGCGATGAGCAGGCCGGGGTCGGTGATGCCGGAGGCGATCACCTGGCGCGGACCGAAGGAGCCCTGGCCATCGAGGTGTTCGTACCAGGCGAGCTCATCGAGCGTGTGGGAGGCCACGGCCACGTCCAGGTCGCCGTCCAGGTCGAGGTCCTGCACCAGCACGCGGTCGCTCACGGACGAGGCGGCGCTGAGGGGCTGTGGGGGACCGAAGCCGTTGGGGAGGCCGCGCTGCCATTGCAGCTGCTGGTCGGGGGCGCTGGCCATCACCAGGTCCACCAGGCCGTCGTTGTCCAGATCGCGCGGGGCGCCGATGCCCACGTTGCCCAGCACGGCGGGCGGGGCGAAGGCGGCACCGCCCAGGTTCTCGCACCAGCGCAGCTCGGAGGTCATCGGGTCGTTCCACACCACATCGAGGTCGCCGTCCGCATCGCGGTCGAAGATCTCGGCGCGTTCGGCCGACACGGGTCCGACCACGACGAGGCCCGGAGCGAACTGGCCCAGGCCGTTGCTGTTCTCCAGGAAGCGCAGCTGGCCGCTCACGGTGGTGACAAGCAGGTCGCGGTCGCCGTCGCCGTCCAGGTCGCCCGAAGTGATGGCGCGTGCGGCCGGTCCGTTGCTCACCAGCTGGGCGGGCCCCAGGCCGAGGCTGCCCACGTTGCGGTACCAGGTGAGCGCGCCGCTCTGTTCGCTGCTGCCCACGATATCGGTCCAGCCGTCGCCGTCCAGGTCCGCGGCATGGCCCACCACATCGGTGCTCGTCCAGAGCTGGGCCGGGCCGAACGACTGGCCCAGGTTCACATGGACGGACAGGCCGTTGCGGCTACCGATCAGCAGGTCGGGCGCACCGTCGCTGGTGAGGTCCACGAATTCCAGGCTCTGGGGGCCTTCCACGTAGATCTCGTGCCCGCCGCCGAACTGCGCGGAAGCGGTCATGCAGGCGATCACAGGTACGACAACGAGGGTCCGGACGGTTGCCATGGCGTTGGGCATTGCGCCGCTGATACGCCGAAGCATTTCGACGAGTTACACCGGATCATCGACGGAAGTGCCGGATCCCGGTCCCCAAAGAGCTTGACAGGACCGGAGGACGTGGAAGAGCGCGGCCCGGCGTGGTGCGGCGGATGGCCGGTGCATCCGCCGCATCTTTGCCCAGCGGATGACCTTCCTGAACCCCTCCTTCCTGTGGGCGCTCGGTGCCCTGGCCATCCCGGTCCTGATCCATCTCTTCCAGCTGCGGCGGTTCAAGCGGATCGACTTCACCCACGTGCGCCTGCTGGAGGAGGTGACGCGGCGCACGCGCAGCATGCGGAAGGTGCGGCACTGGGCGGTGCTGGCCGCACGCTGTGCCGCGCTGGCCGCACTGGTGCTGGCCTTCGCGCAGCCGGTGCTCCGCCGGCCGGGCACCACGTCCGTGCCGGGCCGCCAGGCCGTGAGCCTGTACGTGGACGACAGCTACAGCATGGACGGGCAGAACGCCGGAGGGCGGCTGCTGGACCAGGCGCGCAAGGCGGCCGGCGACATCGTGAACGCCCAGGCGGCCACCGACCGGTTCCAGGTGCTGACCAACCGGTACGAAGCGCGGCAACAGATGCTCCTGGGCCGGGACGACGCCGTGGAGGCCGTGTCGCGCGTGGAGACCGGACCTTACGCCCGCCCCCTCTCGCAAGTGCTGGCCCGCCAGCGCGAGGCCCTGGTGCGCGGGGAGGAACAGGGGCGGCGGCGCATCCTCTTCACCGACCTGCAACGGCACAACGTGGACCTCGATGCCTGGACCAACGACAGCCTGCTGCCGGTGCTGATCGTGCCCTTCCAGCCGGGCGACGCCACCGACCTCAGCATCGACTCGGCGTGGTTCGAAGGTCCGGTGCGCCGCGCGGGCCGGCAGGAAGCCCTGCATGTCCGCATCACCAACCACGGCCCCGCCGACCTTTCGTCCATTCCGTTGCGTCTCACGGTGGATGGTGCGGTCCGTGCCATGGGCACCTTCGGGGTGCGCGCCGCTTCCGCGGTGGACACCGTGCTGCGTTTCGCCCAGGTGGGTCGCGGCCCCCACCATGGCGAGCTCTCCATCCAGGACCCGCCCATCGTGTTCGACGATGTGCTTCCCATCGCCTACACCGTGGTGGACCAGGTGCGGGTGCTGGTGATCGGTGGCGCCTTGGCCGACGGCGACCAGGCGCTGCGGGCCGTGTTCGCCAGCGACAGCAGCTACAAGGCCACCTTCGCCGACCTGCGCACGGTGGACCCGGGATCGGTGGCCGAAGCCGACCTGGTGGTGGTGAACGGCAATACCGCCCTCCCCGGAGGGCTGGCCGAGCAGATCCGCGCGCGGGTGGAAGCCGGCGGCTCGCTGGCCCTGTTCCCGCCGTTCGACCCGCCGGTGGCCGACCATAACGGCCTGCTGGCCGGCCTGGGCGCAGCCACCTTCGGCGCCCGGGATACAAGCAGCATCGCCATGGACCGGATCGACCTGGACCTGCCGTTCCATCGCGAAGTGTTCACCCATCTGCCGCGGAACGTGGACCTGCCCGCGGTGCGCGTGCGCTACGCCCTGCAGCCGGTCCATGGGGCCACCGCGCTCCTGCGCACCGTGGACGGCAAGCCCTTCCTGTCGCTCTCGGCGGCCGGGGAAGGCCGGGTGCTGGTGGGCGCCTCCCCGCTCACTGCGGCGGCCGGTGGCCTGATCCGGCACGCCCTCTTCGTCACCACCCTGCTGCGCATGGCCGAAACAAGCCGGAGCTCGGGCCCCCTGTACCAGGTGCTGGGCGCCGAACACCAGGTGCCGCTGCCCGGCGTGCCGCCGGCCGGCGAGGTGGGATTCACCCTCCGCGGCCCCGGTGGGCGTGACCGGGTGGCCGAGACCCGCAGGGGCCCCGCTGGCACCGAACTGATGTTGGGCGGCGACGACCTGGAGGCGGGCGCCTACGCCGTGACCCGGGGTGCCGATACGGTGGCCATGGTGGCCTTGGTGAACGACCGTGCCGAAGCGTCGCGCGACCTCATGAGCGTGGAGGAGCTGCGTGAACAGCTCGCCCAGCGCGGCCTCACCGCCTACCGCGTGCTGGACGCCCCGCAGGCCGGCGCCACGCTAAGTTTGAACGAGGTGGACGGAGGAACCAAGCTGTGGCCCTGGTTCATCGTGCTGGCCCTGCTCTTCCTGGCCATCGAGACCATCCTGATCCGCACCACGCCATGAAGCCCACGCTGCTCCGCCAGGTACACATCGTAGACCCGGGAGGCCCCGCCCACGGCCAGGAGGCCGACCTGCTGCTGCAGGACGGCCGCATCGCACGGATCGGGCAACGGCTGGCCCGGGGCGATGCGCGGGAAGTGCGTCTGCCGGGCCTGCATGTCTCCCCGGGATGGACCGATACGCGGGCCCATTTCCGCGAGCCCGGCGAGGAGCCGAAGGAAGGCTTGCGCAACGGGTTGGACGCTGCCGCCGCCGGAGGTTTCACCGCGGTGGCCGTACTGCCCAGCACCCGCCCCGCCATCGATGACGCCAGCCGCGTGGAACACCTGCTGCGCCGGGCCGATGGCCACGTGGTGCGCCTATTGCCGTTGGGCGGCCTCACCAAGGGGTTGCAGGGACAGCAGCTGGCCGAGCTGTACGACATGCACCGGGCCGGTGCGGTGGCCTTCACGGACGATCAGGAGCCGCTGCGCAATCCGCGGGTGCTGCTGCTCGCCCTGCAGTACGTCACGGTGTTCGGCGGCACGGTGATCGCCTTTGCGCAGGACCCCGACCTGCTGGGCCAGGGCCAGATGCACGAAGGCCCGCTGAGCGCCCGCCTGGGCATGCGCGGCATCGCACCGTTGGCCGAGCAGGTGCGGCTGGCGCGCGACCTCGCCCTGTTGGAGTACACGGGTTCGCGGCTGCACGTGGCCACGGTGAGCACGGCCGAGGGCGTGGACCTGGTGCGGGCGGCCAAGGCCCGCGGCCTGGCGCTCACCGCCTCGGTGGCCGCCCACCACCTGCTGCTGGACGACGGCTGCCTGCGCGGCTTCGACACGGTGTACAAGGTGATGCCGCCGCTGCGCGATGCCACCACCATCGAGGTGTTGCGCAACGGGGTGAAGGACGGCACCATCGACACCATCTGCAGCGATCACCGGCCGGAGGACATCGAGCACAAGAAGCTGGAGTTCGGGCAGGCCGCCTTCGGGATGGGCGGCTTGGAGACGGCCTTCGCCGTGGCCAACACCGCCCTCAAGGGGCACATGAGCCTGCGCCGCATCGTGGAACGCTTCACCCATGGCCCGCGCAAGGCGCTGGGCCTGCCGCCGCTCCACCTGGTGGAAGGCGGGGAGGCGGACCTCACGCTGTTCGACCCCGAGATGAGCTGGGTGTACGACCGCCCCACCGCCGTCAGCAGGGCCGACAACTCACCGTTCTTCGGTCAGCAGCTCACCGGCAGGCCGTTGGGCATCGTGCGTGCGGGGCGCCATCACTGGAGCCCGGTGCTGCAGGAAGTGCTGGCTTAGCGCGCCTTCGCCTCGGCCGCCTCGATGCTGTCGTTCATCCGGCGGAAGCGTTCGATCAGCTCCTCGTCGGTGTACTGCAGGTTCTGGATCATCGCCTTGGCATCCTTGGCGAAGCGGTGGTCCGGGAAACGTGCGATCACCTCCTCGTACGCCTGTTTGGCCGGGCCTTTCTGTTTGAGGTCGGCGTCGATGGTGAAGGCACGCAGGTAGTAGGTATCCGCCAGCCGGCCCCACTTAGGATACTCCTTGATGATGCGGTCGTAGAGCTGCACGGCCTCCTGCGGTCCGCCCAAACCCTTGCTCATGCCCGCCGCACGGAAAAGGTATTCCGGCGCCATGCTGTCGCTGGGGAAGGCTTTGGCGTAGGCCTTGTACACGTCCAGCAGGGCCTGCGCGCCGCGGCGGTCGAAGACGGTCTTGGCGAAGAGCGTATCCTCCATGGCCCGGATGCGGGCGCCCATCTCCGGGGCCGGTGGCGCCGCCGTGACGGTGGGGGTGGCCGGTGCGTCGGCGGCATCACCGCCACAGGCCGTGAGCAACAGGGCCAGAAGGCCGGGTATCAGCAAGGTCCTCATCGGGCGGTCTTCAGTGGGGGGAATCGCATCTTGTACTTCGCGTCGGTGATGCCGCGCGAGATGTCGCGCAGGCGGCCCTGCAGCAGTTTGCGCCGCAGCGGCGCCAGGTGGTCGGTGAACAGGATGCCGTCCAGATGATCGTGCTCGTGCTGGATCACCCGGGCAGCGAAGCCCTCGAAGGCCTCCTCGTGCTCCTTGAACGCCGCATCCTGGTACTGCAGCACGATCCGCGGCTGGCGGAACACCTCCTCGCGGATGCCGGGAATGCTGAGGCATCCCTCCTCGAAGGGCCACTCCTCCCCTTCCTCCTCCACGATGTACGGATTGATGAACACCTTCTTGAACCCGGCCAGGTGCGCCTGCTCGGGGATGGGCTTGCCGTGCTCATCCTCGGCAAAGGGCGAGGCATCCACGATGAAGAGGCGGATGCTGTGGCCCACCTGGGGGGCGGCCAGGCCCACCCCGTTGGCCGCGTACATGGTCTCGAACATGTCCGCGATCAACTGCTCCAATCCCGCATGGCCAGGCTCGATGTCCTGGGCCTCCTTCTTGAGGACGGGATCGCCGTAGGCGCGTATGGGGAGGATCATGGGGTCGCGAAAATACTCCGCGCCGTCCGGCGGTCGGACGCCCATCACGAAATGTCGTAGCTCAACGACGGGAGCAGTTCCGCGGTCCCGCACCGGCCAGCGAACCCTGACGTGGCCGGGCACGGACGGTCACCGCGCCGCCCTCCGGAGCCAGTCCTGCAGGAGGATGGTGGCGCTGATGCGGTCGAGCTGTCCCTTGTCACGACGCGCCTGGCGGCCTTTGCCGCTCGCAAGCAGGGTTCGTTCCGCCAGCACACTGGTGAAACGTTCGTCCACCACCTCCACGAAACACTGCGGAAAGGTCTTGCGCAAGGACTCCACCAGGGCCAGGGCGGGAGCGGTGCCGTCGGTGGGACCGCCGTCCAACCCGCGCGGTACGCCCACCACGAAGCCGTCCACCGCCTCGCGGTGGAGATAGCGTCGCAGGTGATCCAGCAGTGCGCCGGCATCCACCGTGTCCAGGGCGGTGGCGATCAGGCGCAGCGGGTCGGTGACGGCCAGGCCGCAGCGCCGGGCGCCGGGATCGATGGCCAGCACGCGTCCCATGCCGCGAAGGTCGTGAACGGAAGGGCTCCCGCCCCCCGGCCCCCGCGCACGCGCCGGTGCCCATCTTTGCGGTATGCACGAGATGATCGAACTGGCCTGGAAGGACCGGGACCTGTTGCGGGATGCCGATGTGGTGGACCACATCAGCGCGGTGATCGAGAAGCTGGACCGCGGGGAGGTGCGGGTGGCCACACCGCCGGCCACGCCCGACGGGGAATGGACCGTGAACGACTGGGTGAAGAAGGCCGTGGTGCTGTATTTCCCCATCCGTCAGCTGCAGACCTACGAGGTGGGGCCGCTGGAGTTCCACGACAAGATGAAGCTGAAGCACGGCTATGCCAAGCTGGGGGTGCGCGTGGTGCCGCATGCCATCGCCCGGTACGGCGCCTTCCTGGCGCGGGGGGTGATCCTGATGCCGAGCTACGTGAACATCGGTGCCTACGTGGACGAGGACAGCATGGTGGACACTTGGGCCACGGTGGGCAGCTGTGCGCAGATCGGCAAGGGCGTGCATCTGAGCGGCGGAGCTGGCATCGGCGGGGTGCTGGAGCCCGTGCAGGCCGCCCCGGTGATCATCGAGGACGGCTGCTTCATCGGCTCACGGGCGATCGTGGTGGAAGGCGTGCGTGTGGGGCGCGAGGCCGTGCTGGGTGCCAACACGGTGCTCACCGCCAGCACGCGCATCATCGACGTCACCGGGCCGGAGCCGGTGGAGATGCGCGGCTACGTGCCGCCCCGTTCGGTGGTGATCCCCGGCACGGTGCCCAAACGGTTCCCGGCGGGCGAGCACGGCGTGCCCTGCGCCCTCATCATCGGCCGGCGCACCGAGAGCACCGACCGCAAGACGAGCCTCAACGACGCCCTGCGCGAGCACGGCGTGGCGGTGTAGCGGCATGGAGCTCCTGGTCATCCTCCTGCTCACCCTGCTCAACGGCTTCTTCTCGTTGAGCGAGATCGCGCTGGTGAGCGTGAAGCCGGCGCGCATCCAGGCGCTGGTGGACCAGGGCGACCGGCGGGCGCGCATCGTGCAGCGGCTGCTGGCCGACCCCGAGGCCTTCCTCAGCTCGGTGCAGGTGGGCATCACCCTGATCGGCATCATCGCCGGGGCCTACGGCGGAGCGGCGCTCACCGACGACCTGGCGAAGGCGTTGAAGGGATGGCCCGTACTGGCACCCTACGCGCACAACACGGCCTTCACGGTGGTCATCGGCGGCATCACCTATTTCACCATCGTGGTGGGCGAGCTGGTGCCCAAGTCCATCGCCCTCAACACACCGGAGCCCATCGCCCTGTTCGCGGCCCCGATCATCCGGGTGTTCACCCTGGCCACCTTCCCCATCGTGAAACTGCTGTCGGTGTCCACCACGCTGCTGCTGAAGCTGGTGCCGCAGCAGGAGGACCGGGGGGACCGCCTGAGCGCCGAGGAGCTGCGGGCCATCATCCGCACGGCCAACATGCAGGGGGTGCTGGACCAGGCCGAGAGCGAGGCCCACCAGAACCTCTTCCGCTTCAGCGCCCAACGGGCCCGCACCCTGATGACGCACCGCGGCCAGGTGGAGTGGATCGACAGCACCCGGCCGCTGGACGGGATCGTGGCCCAGGTGCGCGACAGCCTGCGCTCCAAGTTCCCCGTGTGCCGGGGCACGGTGGACGAGATCGAGGGCACCCTCAGCGCACGCGATCTCCTGGAGCAGGTGGACACCCCCGGGTTCACCCTCCAGCAGGTGGTGGTGCCGCCCATCATCGTGCCGGAAAGCGCCGAGGCCTTCGACATCCTCCGGCGCTTCAAGCGCACCAAGCAGTACATCGCCCTGGTGGTGGACGAGCACGGCCAGTTCGAGGGGGTGGTCACCCTGCACGACCTCACCGAGGCCATCGTGGGCGACCTGCCCGACGAGGACGAGGAACACCCGGCCACCATGGTGCAGCGCGCCGACGGCAGCTGGTTGGTGGACGGGCAGGTGCTCATCGGCGACCTCAACCAGCGCCTGGGCCGCACCCTCATCGACGAGGAAGCCACGAGCTACGCCACCGTCGCAGGCTTCTTCCTGGGCCGCCTGGAGCGCATCCCCACCGCCGGCGACCGCGTGCAGGACGAGGAATTCACCGGGGAGGTGCTGGACATGGACGGCAACCGCATCGACAAGGTGCTCATCATCCCGCGCGCCCGGTGAAGCGTTTCCTGATCGTGCAGACGGCCTTCCTGGGCGACGTGGTGCTCGCCACCGGCCTGCTGGAGAAGTTGCACGCCTTCTTTCCCGAGGCCACCATCGACCTGGTGGTGCGCCAAGGCAATGAAGGGCTCTTCGACGGGCATCCGTTCCTGCACCGCCTCTTCGTGTGGGACAAGCGCAGGGCGAAGAACGCGGACCTCGTGCGGATCATCCGCGCGCTGCGGGGCACCCGGTACGACCACATC
>JABWBQ010000090.1 GCA_013360395.1 Flavobacteriales bacterium | reverse complement strand
GGCAGGGTGCCCCAGGTCCGCACGGCACCGCGCTCCCAGCAGGCCACGGCCCCCGAGCGCATGCCGAGCCACACCCTTCCGTCGGGCAGGCTGTGCAAGGCGGTGACGTGCTGGCCCGGCAGACCGTCGTCGTGCCCCAGCGTGCGGAAGTGGATGCCGTCGCTGCGCACGGCCCCTTCGTCCGTGCCCACCCACAACGACCCGTCGGCCCCTTCGCACAGGGCGCTGATGCGCGCGCTGGGCAGGCCCTGTTCGAGCGAGAAGGTGCGCAGGTCGAAGTGCTGCGCGAAAGCCGTCCTGCACGACAGCAGCAGGAGAAGGACCGCAGCGCGGGGCATGGTGCCCGGCAAGGTAGCGCCCGCCACCCAACAACGTGCCAGGGACCGTTTGGGATCCCCCTTTCTTGTTGTTACCTTTCAGCGTCCCCAACCAAAACCCGTCCTGACATGAACATCACCTTCAACGAACTGCGCAGGATCAAGGACAAGCTGCCCGATGGCAGCATCCACCGCATCGCCCGCGAGCTGGACATGAACGTGGAGACGGTGTGGAACTACTTCGGGGGGTACAGCCATCCGCAAGGGCGCCCCATGGGCGTGCATCTGGAGCCCGGAGCCGACGGGGGCGTGGTGTCGCTGGACGATACGCGCATCCTGGACATCGCGCACCGCATCCTGAAGGAGGATCCTGCCTGAGGCCGGATGTGCCCGCCGCGAGGCGGGAAGGGTGAGGGACCTGCCGGGTCCCTTTCTCTTTTTGTGCCCCGGCCTACCGTTCCAGCACGGTGAACTCCACGCGTCGGTTCTTCGCGCGGCCCTCCTCGGTGGCGTTGTCGGCCACGGGCCGGCTCTTGCCGTAGCCTTTCCAGCTGAGCCTTCCGGCGTCCACCTTTTCCTTGATCAGGTGGTCCACCACGGCTTTCGCCCGGTCGTTGCTCAGGCGGATGTTGTAGGCCTCGCTGCCCTGGTCGTCGGTGTGCGCGCCGATCTCGATGCGCAGGTGCGGATAGTCGGTCATGAGATGCACCACCTTTTCGAGCTCCTCGTGGCTCTCGGCTTTGAGCTCGGCCTTGTCGAAGTCGAAGAAGATGTTGTCCAGCCGGATGCTTTTGCCCACCTCGGGTTCCACGCGGGGCAGGTCCACCTGGGCGGTGCCGGTGTGGTCGGCCACGCGCACCTTGGGCGGGGGCGGCACGCTCTCCTTGGGCCTGGGGCTCACCGTGCTGCCCGGCGGGGCCACACGCACGTTCACGTCGTCCACGAAGTAGTAGGCCCCGCGCTCGCCCTCGGGGAAGCGCTCGTGTTGCGTGGCCTCGTCGCCGTAGAAGTTGCCGATCAGCAGGAAGCGCTCGCCACCCACCGCCTCGAACACACCGCTCACCTTGTGCCAGCCGCCTTTGCGCACCACCCGGTCCTCGTTCACGGTGGGCGTGAGGTACAGCGGCAGGCAGTCACGCGTTCGCACCGGAACGGACGTCAGCAGCAGGCCGATGTTGTTGCTGGCCTCGTTGCTGAAGCTGGCGCGCATCACCTGGCACTCGGCCACGTAGCGCACACCGGCCTCCAGCGGGGTCGTGAGCTCGACCTGCAGGTATTCATGCCAGTAGGTGGGCGTGTTGCCCCGTCCCCAGGTCTTGATGCCGGCCATGGCCTCGCCGCCGTGCGGCCGGGCGCGGCCACCGGTACGCTTGCCGGGGTGGCTCCAGCAGCCGGGGTCGTTGCGCAGGCTGAAGTGGTCCGGCGTGGTCTCCGTCGGGCTGGTCCACGCCACCATCACCTCCTGGTTGAACTTGCCGGCATCCTGCGTCCAGGCGCATTGCAGGCGCTTGGTCTCCTCGAAGCCGGCGTTGGGCACCAGGTTCGGCATCGTGTCTGCGTTCAAGGCACGTTGCAGGCCGGTCTGGGCGAAGAGCGGTGCGGCGGCCAGCAGGGCGGGGAGAAGGACGGTGCGGGACATGGGGCGAAGCTACCCGCGTCCCGAAGGGGTTCCCCGGCCCGGGTGGCGGCGATCATGAACAGCGGACGGTGGGCTGCGGGGCGTCCGGTGCATCCCCCGGCGACGGGCCGATCCACCGCACCCGGGCAACGCCGCCACCGCCCGTTGCGTCTTCCCCTTCCTTGTCCCACCCATGGCACGCCTCTTCGACCTGGTCCGTGAAAGCCTGCGCGGTGAGGAGCAGGACTACACCCGCATCGGCGTGCGCCGCGCCATCGTGCTGCTCAGCATCCCCATGGTGCTGGAGATGGCCATGGAGTCGCTGTTCGCCCTGGTGGATGTCTTCTTCGTGAGCCGCCTGGGGGTGAACGCCGTGGCCACCGTGGGCCTCACCGAGAGCGTGCTCACCATCGTGTATTCCCTGGCCTGGGGCCTGGGCATGGGCGTCACCGCCGTGGTGGCGCGCCGCACCGGGGAGAAGGATCCGGAGGGCGCCTCGCGCGCGGCCTTGCAAGGCGTGCTGCTGGCCACCGCCCTCGGCACGCTCATCGCGGTGCCCGGGTTGTTGATGCCCGAACGCATCCTGGCCCTGATGGGCGCCGAGCCGGGTGTGATCGCCGAAGGGACCGGCTACACGCGCTTGATGATCGGCGGCAACGTGGTGATCATGCTGCTGTTCTGCATCAACGCCATCTTTCGTGGGGCGGGCGATGCGGCCATGGCCATGCGCTCGCTGTGGCTGGCCAACGCCCTCAACATCGTGCTGTGCCCGGTGCTGGTGTTGGGCGTGGGCCCCTGGGACGGTCTGGGGGTCACCGGGGCGGCGCTGGCCACCCTCATCGGCCGGGGCAGCGGGGTGGCCTACCAGCTGGTGCACCTGTTCCGGGGCAACGGGCGGGTGCGCCTGGCGGGCATTCCCCTGGCCTTGGACCGGCCGGTGATGGGCAACATCATCCGCGTGTCGGCCGGCGGGGTGGCGCAGTTCGTGATCGCGTCGGCCAGCTGGGTGTTCCTGGTGCGCATCGTCAGCACCTTCGGCAGCGCCGCCGTGGCCGGCTACACCATCGCGGTGCGCATCATCATCTTCAGCCTGTTGCCCAGCTGGGGCATGGCCAATGCGGCCAGCACGCTGGTGGGCCAGAACCTGGGCGCCGGCCGGCCCGACCGTGCGGCACGCAGCGCGTGGCTCTGCGGCTTTTACAACATGGTGTTCATGGTGGCCGTGGCCGCCCTGTTCTGGCTGCTCGCGCCCCGGGCCATGACGCTGTTCACCGACAGCCCGGTGGTGGCCGGTCACGGGGTGATGGCCCTGCGCATCATCTGCCTGGGCTATTTCTTCTACGGCTACGGCATGGTGCTGGCCCAGGCCTTCAACGGGGCGGGGGACACCATGACCCCCACGTGGATGAACGTGGTGTGCTTCTGGCTGGTGGAGATCCCGCTGGCCTGGCTGCTGGCGCGGCTGCTGGCCTGGGGGCCCGAGGGGGTTTACGCCAGCATCGCCATCAGCGAGAGCCTGCTCGCCGTGCTGAGCGCCTGGCTCTTCCTGCGCGGGGGATGGAAGCGGGTGAAGGTGTGAGCCGGGCCGTGGACCGCGGCCTCAGTCGGCCTTGAGCCGCTTGGGCTTCCCCGCATCGTACCAGCGCAGCAGCGTGTCCACGATGTACTCCACCTTGCGGCTGTCCGCCCAGGTGCCGCGGAACACCAGGTTGCCGTCGCGGTCGATCACGTACGCGGCGTTCGGAGCACGGCCGTAACTGTCCAGCACGGCATCGTTCAACCCGTCCACCAGCACGGGGATCCGCACCGTGCGGCCCAGCTCCTGCGCATAGGCCAGCTTCTCGTGCTCGCTCTTGGGCGCCGGGTAGTCCCTGTAGGTCTTCTGGTCGCCAGGGTGCAGCTCGCGCCCGTAGATCATGAACAGGCGCACCCGGGTGCTGTCGTACTTGCGTTGCAGCGCGTCCCACAGGGGCAGCTGGAAGCGTGCCGGCGGATTGGTGATGCTGCCGAACATGAACACCCGCACCATGCCCGTGTCCGCGCTCAGCCGGTAGCGCGCCCCGGTCTGCGCCACCGGCAGTTCGAAGTCCTTGGTGCGCGTGGCCACGCCGCTGCCCTCGCTGTGTGTGCGGATGTCGTCGATGGTGGCGCGGATCACCTTGTCGAAGTTCATCCGCCAGATGTTCACCATCCGGCGCATGCCCTTGATCTCCTGCTTGCTGTAGCTGTTCAGGTAGAAGTCCAGGTCGTCGTGGAACACCATGGCGCTGTCGGTCACGAAGGGCTTGGGGTCCCAGTTGGCCACGATCTGGGCCTGGACGATGGGCCCCGTGAAGGCGAGCAGCAGGAGGGCGAGGAGGTGCCGCATGGTGAGGGCCGAAAGGTAGCGGGCGAAAGGCGGTGCCCGCATGCGCACGTTCAACAGGCCGGCACCAGCGGGGTACCGGTCCGTCGCCCTCCCCGCACACCGCCTCAGCTCAACCCGCTGATCACGCCGTTGGCATCGATGTCCATGTGCTCGGCGGCGGGCACATCGGGCAGGCCGGGCATGCGCATGATCTCGCCGCAGATGGGCACCACGAAGCCCGCACCGGCAGCGATCTCGATGTCGCGCACGGTGATGCGGAAGCCGGTGGGCGCCGCGCGCAGCTCCTTGTTGTCGCTGAAGCTGTACTGCGTCTTCGCCATGCACACCGCGGCGTTGCTCAGACCGAGCTTGTCGATGCGGCGCAGGGCGGTCTCGGCATCGCCGCTGTAGTCCACGCCGTCCGCACGGTAGATCTCGCGGGCGATGGTGGCGATCTTCTCCTTGATGGGGAGGGCGAGGTCGTACAGCGGTTTGAAGGCGCTCTTCCCCTCCTCGATCACCCGCAGCACGGCACCGGCCAGGTCGGTCATGCCATCGCCACCCTTGGCGAAGCCCTGCGCGAGCACCGCTTCAGCACCGCGCTCCTTGCAGTAGGCCTTGATCAGGTCGATCTCCTCGGCGGTGTCCGTGGGGAAGTGGTTGATGGCCACCACGGCCTTCACGCCGAACTTGCCCACGTTCTCGATGTGGCGGCCCAGGTTGGCCAGGCCGATCTTCAGTTTGTCCGGTGCGGCATTGTTCACCTCCTTCACGTCCACACCGCCGTGGTAGCGCAGCGCACGCACCGTGGCCACGATCACGGCAGCACTGGGTTTCAGTCCCGCAGCGCGGCATTTGATGTCGAAGAACTTCTCCGCGCCGAGGTCCGCGCCGAAGCCGCCTTCGGTCACCACGTAGTCGCCGAGGCTCAGGCCCATCTTGGTGGCCAGGATGCTGTTCACGCCCTGCGCGATGTTGGCGAAGGGCCCGCCGTGCAGGATGGCGGGATTGCCCTCGAGGGTCTGCACCAGGTTGGGCTTGATGGCGTCCTTCAGCAGGATGGCCATGGCGGCCTCGGCCTTCAGGTCGCGTGCATAGACCGGGGTGCGGTCCCAGCGCTGGCCCACGTAGATGTCGCCCAGGCGCTTCTTCAGGTCCTCGAACGAGGTGGCCAGGCAGAGGATCGCCATCACCTCGCTCGCGGGGGTGATGTTGAAGCCGTCCTGCCGTGGGATGCCGTTGGCGGTGCCGCCGAGGCCGATGGTGATGTTGCGCAGCGCCCGGTCGTTCATGTCCATCACGCGCTTCCACGAAATGGTGCGCGGATCGATGCCCAGCGAGTGCTTGCGGTTCTGCAGGTTGTTGTCGATCAGCGCGGCAAGCAGGTTGTTCGCCTTCTCGATGGCGCCGAAGTCGCCCGTGAAGTGGAGGTTGATGTCCTCCATGGGCACCACCTGCGCGTAACCGCCGCCCGCCGCACCGCCCTTCATGCCGAACACGGGACCGAGGCTGGGCTCACGCAGCACCACCACGCTTTTCTTGCCCAGCTTGCACAAGCCTTCCTGCAGGCCGATGCTGGTGGTGGTCTTGCCCTCGCCGGCGGGCGTGGGGCTCACGGCGGTAACGAGGATCAATTTGCCCTTGGCCACCCTGGCATCGTCGATGAGGGAGATGGGCAGCTTGGCCTTGGTGCGGCCGTAGGGTTCGATGATCTCCGGGTCGACACCCAGTTCCTGAGCGATCTGCGCGATGGGTCTCAGTTGCGCCTTCTGGGCGATCTCGAGGTCGGTGGGGAATGCCATGGATGAGGGTCGGGGCCCGGTGGGCGCCGTGCTGCAAAGAACACGAATTGTGCGATCGGTCCGCAGGGTGGTCGCCGTGCCACCGGCCCTTCGCGCGGAAGGCCTGTTCCGCGTGTGGCGTTCACTGCAGCACGAGCCTGCGGGCGTTGGCCGCGCCCGAGGCCAGGCGCAGGTGCGCCACGTAGGTGCCCGCCGGTGCCCGGGTGCCGTGGGCATCGCGCAGGTCCCAGCGCCAGGTGTGGTTGCCGGCGGGCAGGGCGCCCAGGTCGCGGTGCATCACGCGTGCGCCCCGCAGGTCGAACACGGTCACTTCCACCCGGTCGGCCGCGGCCAGGTGGAACTGCATGGACACCGCGTGCGCCGCAGGGTTGGGGAAGGGGGCGCTGAGGCCGGGACCTTCCGCGGTCGGCACCTGTACGGGTGCGGCGGGCAGGCTGGCCACGTACACGCCGTTGCCGTGGGTGCCCGCCACGATGCGGCCGTCGCTGCCGCGCGCCGTCACCATGTTCACCGGCACGTTGCCGATCAGGGCCGGCCCCTCCTGCACCCACACGGTGTTGTCCCCGTCGAGCTGGTCGGTGCTGTACAGACCGGTGCTGGTGCCCACGAAATAGCGGTCGTCCGTGCCGTTCCAGGTGGGATAGATCAGCGCCCAGAACACGGCCGGCCCGCTGCCGCTGCCGTCGGGATGCTCCTCGAGGTTGCCGCTGACGCTCGCCCAGGTCTGGCCACCGTCCGTGCTGTGCCACACGCTGCGGGTGTTGTAGTTGCTGAGGGTGACCAGCCATTCGTCGCCGTTGAAGTCGTTGGGCGCCACGCAGCTCACGTAACGGCCGTTCCACACGCCGCCCGCCGGGCTGATGTCGGTGCGCACCGGCGTGGCGTCCAGGCTGTCCAGCCGGTAGATGCGCCCCGCCGTGGTGGCGTACAGCAGGGTGTTGGGCGCGTCCAGGCTCAGGTCCAGGCTGGCGATCCGCAGGCCGGGCAGGTTGCTGTTGGCCAGGGCCTCCCAGTTCATGGTCTCCTTGGCATACCACTCGTTGGTGAAAGGGATCGCGGTGAGACCGTGGTTGCGCCACAGCTTGGAACCGCTCACCAGGTAGAGCCGGTCGTTGTCCGCCGGGTCCAGCACGAAGGGGTTGATGAAGTTGTAGTTGGACGCGCCGCCCACCGGGTCGATGCGCTCGTAGGCCAGGATGTCGCCCTGGTCGGTGATCTGCTTCTTGTACACCCGGCCCTGCTGGCTGCTGGTGAGCATGAAGGGACGCCCCTCGGGGATGGCGCAGAAGGCGCCGTCGTCGATGTGCACGGAACGGAAGTTCTCCGCAGGATCGTTGCTGATGGCCATCCAACAGCCGTTGTCCTGCGTGCCGCCCAGGATGTGGGGGCTGGTGGCGGCGCCCTCCTCGAGGTGCACGGTGTAGAACTGGCTGCTGATGTACCCGTCGTTGCGCGTGTGCCATACCAGGCTGTCGGCCAGGGCATCGTAGCACACGCTCACACCCCCGTCGCTCCCGCTGAGCAGCGTGCCCGGGTGGCCCGGCATGAAGGTCATCCAGTGCTGGTCCGGATGATGGCCCGGGTACACGTAGTCCTTGGGGTCGGTGGTGTTGCAGCGGTAGCCGCCCACCCAGGCCGTGCTGTCCGGCGTGGCGAAGGCGTTGGTGCTGCGGTAGATGTTGGTGCCGCCGAGGTAGACCACGCCAGGCTGCGTGGGGTGCACGGCGATGCACATGTCGTAGCCGCCCTGGGTGTTGATGGGGGCGAAGTTGAAATCGAAGTAGCCCGTGCAGCTGCCGTTGGGCAGGCTGAGCGTGCGGTTCTCCCACAGGCCGCCGGCCCCCGCACCGTCGCCGCTCAGGTAGGTGTACTTCCACAGCCCATGGCCCTGCACGCCGGCGTTGGGCGTTTCGCCGAACCAGTACACGGTGTTGCCGTCCTGCGGGTCGATCGCCAGCACCCAGCGCTCCTTGTTGCTGTTCATGTTGGCGGGGGTGATGTTGGTCCACGCGAGGCCGTCGGTGCTGCGCCAGAAACCTTCGGCGGGACCGTTGTTGCCCAGGTAGGCGTAGAACACGCCGGCGGGGCTCACCCGCAGGTCGGTGTAGAGCGAGGTGTTGGCGTTCGTGGTGTCCAGGCCCAGCACGGGGTGCCAGCTCAGGCCGCCGTCGTTGCTGCGGAAGATGCCGTTGTACACGGCGGCCAGCACCACGTCGCTGTCGTTGCGCGTGGGGTCGATCACGATGTGGTTCACCTGCTTGAAGCTGCCGTTGCGTGTGTAGGTCCCGGGGTCGCCGGCCATGGTGCTCGCCAGGTGGGCCCAGTTCTGCCCTCCGTCGGTGCTCTTGAAGATGCCGTCGCCGGCGAGCAGGCTGCTGAAGCTGGCGTGGCTCATCACCCCGTAGTTCTCCCCGGTGCCGAAGTACCAGGTCTGTTCGTGGCCGGGACGCGGGTCCTGGGCCAGGCAGCTCACGCCGGTCATGGCGTCCAGCGGACTGGTGCGCGTCCAGCTGAGGCCCGCATCGGTGCTGCGCCACAGGCCGCCGGTGACACTGCCGGCCAGCCACACGGTGGTGTCGGTGAGGTCCACGGCAAGGGCGCGGGTGCGGCCGCCGCGGTCGCGCGGGCCCAGCCAGGTCCAGGTCAGGCTTTTGTGCAACCGCTGCGGCAGGGTGGCGGCGAAGGCCAGCTCACGGCGC
>JABWBQ010000028.1 GCA_013360395.1 Flavobacteriales bacterium | reverse complement strand
CCGAGTGAGGGTCCGCATAGGGCCTCCGGGCCCGTCCGGTTGCAACAAAGCCACCCGTATCGTCCCCCGCCGGCCGACGCACACAACACCTGACCAAGGAAAATGAAGTGTTGCGGCCGGAGGCCGCGACAGGTTTATCGCCCGCACCCGGGATCCGTGGTAGGCACTCGGCACCCGCAAACCCAGGCCCGCGCAAGCCGGGCCGAGCGCCAACGCCGCATGGCCCGGCTTTTTCGCAATTTCGACCCGCACACCGGTCCTGCAGGGCCGGACCGTACGGACCTGAGCACCCGCAAACCCCTTCCGCCATGCCCATCCGGATGACCCCCGACGACCCGCAACCGCGGCACAACGCCCCCACCCCTCCCCGTCGCGGCGGTGGCGGCGGCGGCATGGGTTCCCTGCTCCCCATGCTCATCGGGCTGCTGATGAAGAACCCCAAGCTGATGATCGTGGCCCTCGTCGGCTTCGGCCTGTTCTACTTCCTGGGAGGCATGAAGAGCTGCTCCGGTGGTGGCGGTGGCGACATGCTCGGCCAACTGGCCGCGTTCGCCACGGGCGCCAACTTCGACCCCAAGCTGTACGACCAGGCGGAGGTGTACGAACCCCTGGCCGACAACGTGAAGAACCCGCTGCCCGAGCGGGTGACGCTGGAGCGTTTCTGTCCTCCGCGCCTCAACCAGGGCCAGCAGGGCAGCTGCGTGGCCTGGGCCAGCGCCTACGCCGCCCGCACCATCGTGCAGGCCAAGGCCAGCGGCGCCACGCCCACCACGGCCGAGGCCTTCAGCCCCAGCTACCTCTACAACCAGATCAAGATCGACAACAGCGACTGCCAGGGCAGCTACATCTACCGCGCCATGGAGAACATGCTGGACGGCGGAGTACTGCCGTTCAGCCGCTTCGCCTACACCGACCAGAGCTGCAGCAAGCAGCCGAACGACCAGGAGCGCCAGCAGGCCCGGCAGTACCGCATCAAGGGCTTTCAGCGCCTCACCCTCGGTGCCGACGAGCAGCGCACCGACATGCTGGCCATGAAGCAGCACCTCGCCCAGGGCTCCCCCATCGTGATCGGCATGATGGTCGGCGGCAGCTTCATGCAGGCGATGGAAGGTCAGGAGGCCTGGCTGCCCACCGAGCGGGACTATGCCCAGGCCGGCTTCGGCGGGCATGCCATGTGCGTGGTAGGCTATGACGATTACAAGTTCGGCGACACCGGCGGCTTCCTGATCATGAACAGCTGGGGACCCGAGTGGGGACGCAACGGCATGGCCTGGGTGCCCTACCCCGTGTTCGACCACTTCGGCAAGGAGGCGTATGCCGTGTACCCGCAAGGGGAGGGCGTGGATGTGAAGCCCTCCAGCTTCGATGCGCGCTTCGGCTTCGTGGACAACGCCACGGGGGCCAACATCGCCCTGCGCAGCACCGGCGGCAACGTGTTCCGCACGGTGAGCCCCATCGCCAAGGGCACCCGCTTCAAGGTGGAGGTGACCAACAACACCGAGTGCTACACCTACCTTTTCGGGGAGGAGACCGACGGCAGCACCTACGTGCTGTTCCCGTACACTCCCAAGCATTCGCCCTACTGCGGCATCACCGGCACCCGGCTCTTCCCCAGCGACCACAGCCTGGAGGCCGACTCCCAGGGCACGGTGGACGTGATGGCCGTGGTGGTGTACAATCAGCCGATCGACTACAACAAGGTCAATGCGCAGCTGATGGCCAGCGCGGCGAAGGGCCTTGCCGCGAAACTCCAGGACGTGCTGGGGCCCGAGCTCAGCACCGGTGTGCGCTTCACGGACGGGGAGACGATCGGCGCCCAGGGGCCGGCGGACCGCAACGCCGTGGCCGTGGTGCTGGAGCTGGAGAAGCGGTGAACCCGTTCGGCAGCGTAGCGCCGCCGTTCCGCAAAAAGGGTCGATCGCCACGTGGCCGTCGCGGTGGTAAAGTGCTCCGTCACGTAACGCCCCGCATCGACGTGGCGCCGTGGCCGATGACGAGCAGGTGAGCCGTTCGGGCCGGCATACGCGGCCATCGGCACGCACGACAACGCCCTGCCCACCCTGCTGAGGATCCGTCCCGATCGATCGGTGACGGTGCTCCATCCACCGAACGACACGCTTCCCGGCATGGGCCTCCCCGCCCACGCCCCTGCGGCCGGCATGGCCTTGGTGAGCGAACGATGCGGTCGCCGCGAGGCCACCTTCAACGGCCGGGTGAAGTACGCAGGCAGCGCCAACGACCGGGACCGGTCCTGGTGAACATCGGCGGGTCCGTGCCCACGGCCGTGCGCACCCAGCAGCTGCCTTGAACGCCGCACCGGACGTTCAGCCGGCGTCGGCTCATCGGAACGGATCCGCCCGGCCGTGCCCGCCCGCACGTGCGGAGCGCACCGCCTATCTTGCGGCCACACCCCCATGCGCCGCCGCCTCCTCCTCGCTGCGATCGTCCTCCTCGGCGCCGCCCAGTTCATTCGCCCCGAACGCACCGCCGAACCCCTGGACCCCGCCAGCGACCTGATCGCCCTGACCACGCCATCGGCCGAGGTGGAGGGCCTGCTGCGTTCGGCCTGTTACGACTGCCACAGCGGCCAGCCCCGCTATCCGTGGTACGCCGCCATCACCCCGGTGAACTGGTTCCTGCAACACCACATCCACGAGGGCCGCGACCAGTTCGACGCGTCGAGCTGGGGGCGGTACCCGCCTGATGACCGTGCCCATGTGGCGGACGAGGCCGTGGAGATGATCCGGAAGGAGAAGATGCCCTTGCGCCCCTACACGTGGACGCATGGCGATGCCCGCCTTTCCCCGGCGCAGCGCGAGGCGCTCATCGGCTTCTTCAACGGCCTGGTGGATCAAGGCGGCATGCACTGATCCGGAGGCCGGGGCCGGGCCCATCACCCGGCGGCAGGTGGTGCGCCGTTCCGGTGCTCAACCCAGGTACTCCTCCACCGCCCGTTGCACACGGGCGTTGATGTCGCCGGTGGGCGCGGGCCGGAAGGTCCGGCCGGTGATGCGCTCGAAGAGCTCCACATAGCGGTCGGTGACGCTCTGCACGAAGGCATCGTCCATGGGGGGCACCTGCTGGCCTTCCCTGCCCATGAAGCCGCCGGCGATGAGCCACTCGCGCACGAACTCCTTGCTGAGCTGCTTCTGGCGTTCGCCGCGGGCCTGGCGCTCGGCGTACCCTTCGGCATGGAAGTAACGGGAGCTGTCCGGCGTGTGCACTTCATCGATGAGCACGATGCGGCCGTCGGTGGTGCGGCCGAACTCGTATTTGGTGTCCACCAGCAGCAGGCCGCGTTCGGCGGCCAGGCGGGTGCCCTCGGCGAAGAGCGCCAGGGCGTACCGCCGCATGTGCTCCCACTCGTCGGGCGTGCACAGGCCGCGCTCCAGGATCCCCTCCGGGGTGATGTCCTCATCGTGCCCCACGTCGGCCTTGGTGCTGGGGGTGATGAGCGGTGCGGGGAAACGGTCGTTCTCCCGCATCCCTTCGGGCATGTCGGCGCCGCAGAGGGTGCGCGCACCGCTGGCATAGGTGCGCCAGGCGTGGCCGGCGAGGTAGCCGCGCACCACCATCTCCACCTTCACGGTGCGGCAGGCCGTGCCCACGACCACGTTGGGGTCGGGCGAGGCGACGGCCCAGTTGGGCGCCACGGGCCGCGTGGCCTGGAGCATGTGCCAGCTGAGCTGGCTGAGCACCTGCCCCTTGTGCGGGATGCCGCGCGGCAGCACCACGTCGAAGGCGCTGATGCGGTCGCTGGCCACCAGCAGGATGCGTCCATCGGTCAGGGTGTACACGTCGCGCACCTTGCCCCGGTATACCTGGTGGATCAAGGGGTGGCGGAGCTCGGAACGCATCAAGGTCCCGGCGAGGGTGGTGGTCATGGGTCGATATCGGGTCGGTCGCGTTGTTCGTGGTCCTTGAAGGCACCGAGCACCTTGGTGACCAGCTCGTGGCGGATCACGTCCTTCTCGTCGAGCTCGATGATGGCGATGCCCTCCACGTCGCGCAGCAGCCGGATGCCCTTTTCCAGCCCGCTGGGGCTGTGCCGGGGAAGGTCCACTTGGGTGAGGTCGCCGGTGATGACGAACTTGGCGTTGCGCCCCATGCGGGTGAGGAACATCTTGAGCTGGGGCAGCGTGGCGTTCTGGGCCTCGTCGAGGATGACGAAGGCGTGGTCGAGGGTGCGGCCGCGCATGAAGGCCAGCGGGGCGATCTGGATCACACCGGCCTCCAGGTGCTCGGCCAGGCGTCCGGCGGGGATCATGTCCTTGAGCGCGTCGTACAGCGGCTGCAGGTAGGGGTCGAGCTTCTCGCGCAGGTCGCCGGGCAGGAAGCCGAGGTTCTCCCCCGCCTCCACCGCCGGCCGCGTGAGGATGATGCGCCGCACCTGCCGCTCCTTGAGGGCCTGCACGGCCAGGGCCACGGCGGTGTATGTCTTGCCCGTGCCGGCCGGCCCCACCGCGAACACCATGTCGTGCGTGCGCACGGCCTCCACCAGGCGCTGCTGGTTGCGGGTGCGCGCCTTGACGCGCAGACCGGCGTTGCCATGCACCAGCACGTCGGCCTCCTCCGCAGCGGGTCCGGTGTCGGGCGCGCCCCCCATGATGTCGTCCAGCACCTTGCGCGGCAGCTCGTTGTACCGGCCCACGTGCTCCACGAGCTGGTCGAAGCGTTCGGCGAACACCGCGATGTCCTCCTCGTTGCCCATCACCTTCAGCGTGTGGCCGCGGGCCACCAGGTTGAGCTTGGGAAAGAACCCCCGGATGATGCGCAGCTGCTGGTCGTTGGCGCCGAAGACCGAGACCGGGTCCACGCCGGTCACCTGGATGGTGAGTTCGCCCACGTGCGCTGCTTGAAAGGGTGCGGCGACCGTGCCCGCGCGCCCTTACATTTGACCGGCCGAAGGTAGCCGATCGGCCGCGATCCGGAAAGGCCCGTCCCCCGCCATGGCGATCATCACCCTCACCACCGACATGGGCACCAAGGACCACTATGTGGCCGTGGTGAAGGGCAGCCTCCTGGGCCTGCTGCCCGGGGTGACGATCGTGGACATCAGCCACCAGATCACCCCGTTCGACAACGCGCAGGCGGCCTTCGTGCTGCGCAACGCCTACCCGGCGTTCCCGACGGGCACCGTGCACGTGATCGGCATCGACCCCGAGGCCGGCCCGCAGACGCCGCACGTGGTGGTGTCGCACGGCGGCCAGTGGTTCGTGGGGGCCGACAACGGCATCTTCAGCCTGCTGTTCGACGGGCGTCCGCAGGCGGTCTTCGGCCTGCGCATGGTGACGGACGCCGGGGATGCCACCTTCCCGCTGCGGGGGGTGCTGGCACGGGCGGCGTGCCACCTGGCACAGGGCGCGCCCGTGGAGGCCATCGCCGATCCGCGCCAGGGCGTGCGCCAGCAGCTGGGCCTGGTGCCGGCGCTGGACCGCGAGAGCATCCGGGGTGCGGTGATCCATGTGGACGCCTACGGCAACGTGGTGACCAACATCCACCGCGATCACTTCACGGCCATGGTGCAGGACCGCCCCTTCCGGATCACCTTCGGCCGGTCGCAGCACGACATCACCGCGCTGCACCGCACCTATGGCGAGGTGCCGCAGGGTGAGCGCGTGGCCTTCTTCGGTGCCGGCGGTCTGCTGGAGATCGCGGTGAACAAGGGCGTGGAAGGCGGCGGCGGCGGCGCTTCGCGGCTGTTCGGCCTGCACGTGCAGGACCCCGTGCGCGTGGAATTGCTGGAGACCATGCCCCGGCAAAGGGTGGCCTCATGATCGCACGCGTGGTGCGCATGTGCTTCCGGCCCGAGGAGACCGCGGGTTTCCTGGCCCTTTTCGAGGGATGGCGGCACCGCATCATCGCCATGCCCGGCTGCCTGCACCTGGAGCTGCTGCGCGACACCGGCGATCCCCGCGTCTTCTTCACCTACAGCCTGTGGCGTTCCGCCGATGACCTGGAACACTATCGCCGTTCCCCCGTATTCGCCGAAGTGTGGCCCGTGGTGAAAGCCCTCTTCGACAGCCCCGCGCAAGCCTGGAGCTGCACCCGGCTGCACCAAATGGACGCCACGTCCGGCACCCCATGAAACGCATCGCCGCCCTGCCCCTCCTGCTCCTGGCCCTTGGCCTCCACGCCCAGGACGATCTGCTCCGCGCCGCCGAGGCCGCCTACGCCGGCGGTGCGCTGGACAGTGCACTGGCCTGTGTGGACCGGGCGATCCAGGCCGATGGAAGCTCGGCACGGGCCTACAAGCTGCGGGGCGACATCCGCCAGCGGCGGCAGCAGTTGGAACTGGCGCTGATCGACTACAAGAAGAGCGAGACGCTGGACCCCAACAACCCCCGGCTGTACGTGAGCCGGTCGGCCGCCCGGATCACCGAGGGCAACATCAAGGGCGCCCTGCGTGACCTGGACAAGGCCATCGAGCTGGACCCCGCCGACGCCGATGCCTGGTACAACCGGGCCTGCGCCCACTACCTGGTGCAGGACAATGCGCAGGCCCTGAAGGACGCCGAAAAGGCGCTGAAGCTGCGCGACGACCACGCCGATGCACTGTTCCTGGGAGGCGT
Source organism: Flavobacteriales bacterium (assembly GCA_013360395.1). GTDB lineage: Bacteria > Bacteroidota > Bacteroidia > Flavobacteriales_F > PHOS-HE28 > PHOS-HE28. The sequence continues at coordinate 39,951 of JABWBQ010000028.1, read as the reverse complement.
GGTGAAGGGCGAGCTGTTCAAGGAGGACGCCGGCCTGGAGGACATCCAGCGGGCCCTGGCCCTGAAGCCGGGCATCCCCGGCGGGCGGATGAGCGCCGCCATCCTGCTCTACGAGATGGAGCGTTTCGACGAGGCCATCGCCGCCTTCACCGAGGTGCTGGCGCAGGACACCGCCGCCGCGGACCTGCGCGACGCCCATTACTACCGCGGGGACTGCCACTACAACCTGAAGCACAAGGAGGAGGCCTGCCGCGACTGGAGGACCAGTGCCGGGCTCGGCGACCGCGACGCGGTGTTCATCGTCAAGAACTACTGCGACACGGACGAGGAAAAGATCCCCCGAAAGCCCCGGCGCAAGCGCCGCAACACGGTGGTGTCGTTCTGAGGCCGTTCACCCGGCGGATCACGCCGCGACCCGTTGCCCGGACACCGGTGCCGGGCGGGCCACGTTATCTTCGGCCGCCTTTCGACGGTGCTTTCTCCATGCAGGCGTTGATCATCAAGGAAGTGCGAGGCTTTGCGGGCTCGCTGATCGGCCACATCACCGTGGTGGTCTTCCTGCTGCTCACCGGGCTCTTCCTGTGGGTGTTCCCCGACAACCTGCTCGACCTGGGCTACGCCGACCTGGCGCCCCTGTTCCAGCTGGCCCCCTGGGTGTTCCTGTTCCTGGTGCCCGCCGTCACCATGCGCAGCTTCAGCGAGGAGAAGCGCACCGGCACCATCGAACTCCTGCTCACACGCCCCCTGAGCGAAGGCGCCATCGTGGGGGCCAAGTACATCGCCGCGGTGGTGTTGGTGGTGGCGGCCCTGCTGCCCACGTTGGTGTACGTCTGGAGCGTGATGGAGCTGGCCGTGCCCGAAGGCAACATCGACCGTGGCGGCACCCTGGGCTCCTACCTGGGCCTGCTGATGCTGGGCAGCTGCTTCGCGGCGGTGGGCGTGTTCGCCTCGTCGCTCACCGACAGTCAGATCGTGGCCTTCCTGATCGCCGTGTTCCTGTGTTTCCTGCTGTTCATGGGCCCGGACCTGGTGGCCAGCTTCGATGCCTTCGGGGCCTGGGAAGGCCCCATCAAGGCCATGGGCATCCAGGCGCACTACCGCAGCATCAGTCGTGGCGTGGTGGACCTGCGGGACGTGCTCTACTTCGTCGGCACCGCCGTCGTCTTCCTGCTGGCCACGCGCACGGTGCTCCAAAGCCGCCGTTGGTGACATGGCCCGGACCGGACGCTCGCCACGCCTGCGCGACCTCACCGAACTGGTGGCGGGCATCGCCATCGTCCTGCTGGTGCTGTTCCTCGCCGGCCGGGTGCGCCTGCGGGCCGACCTCACCAGCGAGGGCCGCTACACCCTGAAGGAGACCACGCGCCAGTTGGTGGCCGACCTCGACGACCGCGTGTACGTCAAGGTGTACCTGGCCGGGGACCTGCCGGCCGACCTGCGCCGCCTGAGCGAGGCCACCCGCGAACTGCTGGACGAGATGCGGGTGTACGGGCCCGACAAGCTGGCCTACAGCTTCATCGACCCCAGCGCCGACCCCGACGCCAACGTGCGCCGCGAGGTGTACGCCACCCTGGAGAAGGAAGGCCTGCAGTACAGCAGCATCCGGATCCGGGAAAAGGACGGGTACAGCGAGAAGATCGTCTTCCCCGGCGCCCTGGTGACCTACAAGGGGCGCACCGTGGCCGTGCAACTGCTGAAGACCCAGCTGCGCACCCCCGACGCCGACATGGTGAACCGGTCGGTCAACAACCTGGAGTTCGAGCTGGGCAGCGCCATCCGCCAGCTCACCCGCAAGGAAAGGCCGCGCATCGCCTTCCTGGAAGGTCACGGCGAGCTGGAACCCATCGAGGTGCGCGACGTGGCCACCCTGCTGGGCGAGCACTACGACGTGAGCCGCTTGCGCATCGATGGAAGGCTGGACGCCCTGAGCGACCGGCTGGAGGGGGCCCGCTTCCGCAACAACCGCTGGGACATGCTGATCGTGGCCAAGCCCGACAGCGCCTTCCCCGACAAGGACCTTTACATCATCGACCAGTTCGTGATGAACGGCGGCAAGGTGCTGTGGCTGCTGGACGCCATGAACGCGAACCTCGACAGCCTGCGACGCAACCAGTACAGCATGGCCACCGCCATGGACCTGGGGCTGGACCAACTGCTCTTCGCCTACGGGGTGCGCATCAACAACGACCTGCTGCTGGACCGCAACTGCGCCCCGATCGAGATCTTCACCACCCCCTACGGCAACCAGCGCAAGCTGGAACGTTTCCCGTGGTACTTCGAGCCGGTGCTGGTGCCCCAGGGGAGCCACCCGATCGTCAACAACATCGACCCGGTGCACACCCGGTTCGTGAGCAGCATGGACACCATCGGCACGGACAGTGTACGCAAGACCATCCTGCTGACCACCAGCCCGTACAACCGGGTGCTGCGCAACCCGGTACGCATCGCGCTCAACATCGTGGAGCAGCGCGCACTGCTGGACCGCGCGGCCACACCCGCGCCGGTGGCGGTGCTGCTGGAGGGCCCCTTCCGGTCGGCCTTCGCCGGGCGCCTCACCCAGCGCTTCCTGCAGGAGGGCGACCCCCAGTACCGGGAACAGGGACGGCGTACCAGCCAGATGGTGATCAGCGACGGCGATGTGATCGAGAACCGCGTGGACCCCGCCAAGGGCATGTACTACATGCTGGGCTACGACCGTTACGCCAACGCCAAGATCTACGGCAACCGGGAACTGCTGCTCAACGCGGTGAACTACCTGCTGGACGACCGCAGCCTGATCAGCCTGCGGGCGCGCGCCATCACCCTGCGGCAGCTGGACCCGGTGCGCAGCACCCGTGAACGCACCCTCTGGCAGGCGGTGAACCTGGCCGTGCCGGGGCTGGTGGTGCTGCTGGCCGGCATCCTGTTCCACCTGCTGCGCAAGCGGCGCTACGCCCGTCCCGCATGAAACGCACGCTGCTCCTCGTCCTGCTCGCGCTGGTCCTGGGCGGCCTGGCCTGGTGGACGGCCACGCGCGACAAGGGTACCACCCTCAGCGGTCCGCTCACCGACTTCGCCGTGGCCGACACCGCCGCCGTGGACCGCATCTTCATCGCCGAGCCCGACGGCCGGACCGTGGACCTGCGGAGGCGCCCAGGCGGCGGCTGGACCCTCAACGGCCGGTTGGAGGCCAACCCGGTGCCGGTGAACCTGCTGCTGAAGACCTTCCTGCGCGTGGAAGTGCGCGCCCCGGTGCCCAAGAGCGCGGAGGCGAACGTGCTGCGCGTGATGGCCGGCACGGCCAAGCGCGTGGAGATCTACACCGGCGGCGACCGGCCGGACCGCATCTGGTTCGTGGGGCATTCCACCAAGGACCATTTCGGCACCTACATGGTGCTGGAAAAACCCGGGACGGGCCGCTCGGAGGTGCCCTTCGTGATGGGCATGAGCGGTTTCACCGGCTACCTGACCCCGCGGTTCCATGCGGATCCCGACGTGTGGCGCAGCAGCATCCTGCTCCTGGAACGTGACCTGGGGGCGCTGCGCGAACTGCGCATCGACCGTCCTGCGGCGCCGGGCACCGGTGTTCGGCTGGCCCTGGAGGGCCAGGGGGGCCCGGACCTGCTGGACGACGCGGGGAACCCGCTTCCCATGGACACCGCCGCCGTGATGGACATGCTGCGCCCCCTGCAAGGCCTGAATTTCGAGTACGTGGAGCGGCAGCTCACCCCCGCCGAACGCGACTCGGTGCTGCACAGCACCCCGCTGCACCTGCTCACCCTGGTGCGTCGCGACGGCAGCACACGCCGCATTCCCTTCTGGACCAAGGGCGCCTACCCCGGCCAGCGCGATGCCATGGGCACCCTGATGAAGGAGGAGGATGTGGACCGGCTGTACGCCGCCATCGACGACACCGTGCTGGTGGCCGTGCAACGCCTGGGCGCCGACCGCCTGCTGGTGCCTCGCGAAGCGCTGCTGCGGCACCCGTGAAACTGTGGAAAAACCCCCGTCCGTGTTGATAAAACGGGGGTTCCCGGCCGAGGGCCCCGGCTATCTTTGCCATCCATCGGTGCTACGCGCGCCGCTGCCATCCCACCACCCATGTCCGAAGAAACTGCGACCGTGGAGACCACGGCCAAAGCACAAACCACATCCCGTTCCGGAATGAAGTTCATCGTTTCCAGCACCGCCCTGCTCAAACAGCTCCAGATGCTCCAGGGGGTCCTGGCCAGCAGCAACACCCTCCCCATCCTGGACAACTTCCTGTTCGAGGTGGACGGCAAGCAACTCACCCTGACGGCTTCCGACCTGGAGACCACGATGACGGCCACCATGGCGGTGGAGGCCAAGGACAAGGGGAGCGTGGCGATCCCCGCCCGCCTGCTGCTGGACACCCTGAAGGCCTTCCCCGAGCAACCGTTGACCTTCAGCATCGACGGCAAGCACCACGGGGTGGAGATCAGCAGCGACCAGGGCAAGTACAAGATGACCGGCTTCAGCGGGGCTGAATTCCCCAAGAGCCCGCAGTTGGAGGACCCCTCGCGTTTCCTGCTGCCGGCCGGCACGCTGGCCACGGCCATCAACAAGGCCCTCTTCGCCACGGGCAACGACGACCTGCGCCCGGTGATGAGCGGCCTGTATTTCGAGCTCGGCGAGGAATCGGTGCGCTTCGTGGCCACCGATGCGCACAAGTTGGTGCGGTACATGCGCACCGATGTGCGTGCCGACCAGCCGGCCAGCTTCATCGTGCCCAAGAAGCCGCTGAACCTGCTGAAGAACGTGCTGGCCGCCACCAATGCCGAGGTGGCCGTGAGCTACAATGAGAACAACGCCGCCTTCACCTTCGACAACCTGGTGCTGGTGTGCCGGCTGATCGATGGCAAGTACCCCAACTACGAGGCCGTCATCCCCAAGCTGAACCCCAACAAGCTCACCATCGACCGCGCGGCCTTCCTCAGCTCCATCCGCCGGGTGAGCATCTTCAGCAACAAGACCACCCACCAGGTGCGGCTGAGCATCGCCGGAAGCAGGCTCACGGTGAGCGCCGAGGACCTGGACTTCGCCAACGAGGCCAACGAGCAGCTCACCTGCAGCTACGAGGGCGAGGACATGACCATCGGCTTCAACAGCCGCTTCCTGATGGACATGCTGAACAACCTGAACAGCGAGCATGTGCTGCTGGAGATGAGCGCGCCCAACCGGGCGGGGATCCTGCTGCCCGGCGAACCCGGCGAACCCGGCGAGGACCTGCTGATGCTGGTGATGCCCGTGATGCTCAACAACTGAGGCCATGCGGCACCTGATGGCATTGGCCGTGGCCCTGACCCTGATGGCCGGCACCTGCAAGGATGGCGACAAGGGCGGCGGGGACGCCCTGGCGAAACTGATGGGCTCCAAATGGTTACTGCAGACGCTGAACGGCCAGCCCATCGATCAGAGCCTCGGTGAACGCACGCCCTACCTGCAACTCGCCGACGGCAACAAGGTGAACGGGAACAGCGGCTGCAACCAGTTCTTCGGCTCGTACACCGTGGAGGGCAGCACCCTGAAGTTCGCTGAAATGGGGGCCACCAAGATGTACTGCCACGACACCATGGAGCTCGAGGGCAAGTTCACCGCGGCCCTGCACGCCACGGACGGCTTCGGCATCGACGGCGATGTGCTCCGCCTGATGCAGGGCGACCGCGAGCTGGCCGTGCTGCGCGCTCAGTAGAGGCCACCTCAAAAGTGCTTTTGGAAGCGAGCGAGCGATAATTCGCGTTCAGGCGAGGCGTGAGAACCGAGCATAGCCGGTAGCTCTGTAAGGCTTTTCACAACGAAGCATGGGCGCGAAAGACCCTCGCGCAGCCCAACGGGTGTTTTTTGATAGCCACTAAAGGCCGTCGGTCGGCCAGGTGCTGTCCGTATGCCGGTCGTCGAGCTCGGTCCGACGCGCCAGTTCCCGTTTCCAACGTAGTTCTTCGTCGTCCACCTCGTCGCCGGGATCGGCCTGATACACGATCCGGATGCGCGGGCCTTCCGCAGCTCCCTCGTGCGCTTCTGCCGCCTCCCCGCCGTCGGGCTCATCGAGGGCTTCGGCCGTACGGTCTGGCAGGAAGGCGGGCGGCACCTTGCGGTACACGATGGCCATGGCGAGCCCGGCCAGTCCACCCCACAGGTGGCTCTCCCAGCTCATGCCGGGCACGATGGGAAGCACGCCCCAGATGAGACCGCCGTAAAGGAAGGCCACCAGCAGGGCGATGGCCATGAGCGCCCGCTGCCGCCGCAGCACACCGCTCACGAACAGGAAGGCCGCCAGACCGTACACCACCCCGCTGGCCCCGATGTGCCGGTCGCCCCGCGCGCTGATCCATACCCAGAGGCCCGTCAGCAGCCAGATCCCCAGCACCACCCGGCCGGCGGCGCGCGGGTAGAAGTAAACCAGGCACCAGCCCAGCACGAAGAGCGGGACCGAGTTGTTGAACAGGTGCTCCAGGTCGCCGTGGATGAACGGCGCCAGCACGATGCCGGGCAAGCCTTCGGCATGGCGCGGCCACAGCCCGAAGCGCGCAAGGTCCCATCCGTAGGCCCCGGCCAGCAGGTGCACCATCCAAAGCACCAGCACCGCCACGCCCGGCATGAAGGCCGCCGTGAGGATCCTGCGGCGCTGCGGATCGGAAGCAGCCTGGTCCGGTGCTTGCATGGGACGAAGGTCGGCGAGATACCGCGATCGCGGCCTTCGCTTTACTTTGATGCACCATGAGCAAGATCCGTGAAAAGGTGCGCACACCTGCCATCCTGGCGGTGGCGCTGTTGCCCTTCCTGTTATCCTTCGTGGGCGCATCGCGCGGCGACCGGACCGTGCAACAGGGGCTGAAGCCGCCCAGCGAGCTGGCCCTGCTGATGCGGGAGATGACCGCCTTCACCGACAGCGTGCGCCACAGGCTGCAACGCGGCGATGAACTCCCCCCCTATCCGGCCGGCTTCGCCGCCATTCACACCGCCACGCCCACCGACGGCAAATTGGAGATCGAACGCGCCACCTTTGATGCCTTCGCGGACCATTACCTGGCGCAGGTGAAGGCGCTTTATGACGCTCCCCCCGCCGACCGCATCAGCACCTTCAACGCCACGGTCCAAGGTTGTGCCAATTGCCATGCTGTGGCGTGTCCCGGTCCGTTGCTTCGGATCAACAAACTGTTCGCGACCAGCGGTGCCGGACCGAAGGAATGAACCTTGCGGCCGAACCGGCGGCCAACCCGCATGCTCCGCCCGCTCCTTCTCACCGGCCTCGCCTTCGCGGCGGCCGGCCATCTGCACGGACAGAACCTCTACTTCCCGCCCATCGGGCAGGGCACTTGGGATACCCTGAGCCCTGCGAGCCTGGGCTGGTGCCCGGACCGCATCGACAGCCTCATCGACTTCGTCGGCGCGCACAACACCAAGGCCTTCATCATCCTGCAGGACGGCAAGATCGCCCTGGAGCACTACTACGGGACCTTCACCCGGGACAGCCTGTGGTACTGGGCCAGTGCGGGCAAGACGCTCACGGCCATGCTCACCGGCATCGCCCGGGAAGAGGGCTACCTGGACATCCACCAACCGACCGGCACCTGGCTGGGCCCAGGTTGGACGAGCTGCACGCCGACGCAGGAGGAGGAGATCACCGTACTGCACCAGCTGACGATGACCACCGGGCTCGACGACGGTGTGACGGACAACCACTGCACGGACCCGGCCTGTCTGCAATACCTCGCCGCACCGGGCACACGGTGGGCCTATCACAACGCGCCCTACACCCTGCTGGACGACGTGATCGCGAGCGCCACCGGCACCGCCTTCAGCAGCTACTTCAACACGCGGCTCCGGAACCGCATCGGGATGGACGGCCTGTGGCTTCCCCTGGGCTACGACAACGTGTACTTCAGCCGGGCCCGCAGCATGGCCCGGTTCGGACTGCTCGCGCTCAATCGGGGCATCTGGGCCGGCGACACCGTGCTGCACGACACGGCCTACTTCACCGCCATGACCACGCCCTCCCAGGGCCTCAACGAAAGCTACGGGTACCTCTGGTGGCTGAACGGCCAGCCGTCCTTCATGCTGCCCACCCTGCAGTTCGTGTTCCCCGGCCCCGTGATGCCCGATGCCCCCCCGGACATGATCTGCGGGCTGGGCAAGAACGACCAGTTGCTGAACGTGGTGCCGAGCCGCAACATGGTGGTGGTGCGCCTGGGGAACCCCGCCTACACCAACGCCCCGGTGGCCGTGGTGTTCAACAACGAGATCTGGCAACGCATCGAACAGCTGCCCTGCACCACTGCGGTGGCCGAGATCGGCACTTCCGGTAATTGGGGACCGTACGGCGACCCGCGCACGGGCGAGATCGGCGTGGTGCTGCCCGCTGGTGCGGACCGATCCGACCTGGAACTGCGCGATGCCATGGGCCGCGTGCTCGAACTGCGCTATCACGGGGACCGCATCGATGTGCAGGACCTGCCGCCCGGCACCTACATCCTTGGCCTGCGGGGGATACGTGCGGACGCCCGCCGTTTCGTGAAGCAGTGATCCCCTTCCGTCATGCGGGGTCGGCCGCGGATGCGCCGGTGTCATTCCCTGGCCGGAACGAGCGCCACGATGCATCGCCCCCCTGGAGCGAACCTCGCGGGGAAGGCATGCAGGATACTCGGTCGGTGGGACAGAAAAGGTTCCTGCACGGGCGGATCCGGGTGACGAAGAAGAGAAGAAGTGAAGATGTGAAAATGGTCGTGGCTTCCTCGCTTCTTCTCTTCCTCACGACCGTGCGGAACACACCGCTTCTTCGTTGCCGCCTCAGTAAGAACGAGCCGCTAAGCCGGGCCCGAAGGGCTGGTCGGCCTGATCGATGGGGCCCTCATGCCGGGGTGACCTTCCCGCCCGGGGTGCGGTGCCCGCCGGGATAGAACGCCCCCAACTTGACCCTGGCGTCCTGCAGGAGCAAGCCGATGTCGTCGGTGGCGGCCTGATCGCCGGCCCGGAGCACAAGCTCCGCCGTGGCCTCGGCATCGTTGCCCGCACGGTGATGCTTCAGGGGTATGCCGTGGAAGGCGCACATGGGCCCCAGACCGTACGAGGTCCGTCCCGGCCACATCCGGCGCGCCATGCTCACGCTGCAGAAATACCGGAAGCTGGGGTGCGGCAGGCCATGACTGGCGAGCGTGCTGCGGAGCACCGCCATGTCGAACGCGGCGTTGTGGGCCACCACCGTGCCACCTTCCAACAGGGTCACGACCTCCTCCCAGATCTCCTCCCACCGGGGCGCACCGGCCACCGCCTCGGGCGTGATGCCGTGCACGGCCACGTTCCACGGGCTGAAGTACGGCCATTGGCGCGGTTTGATGAGCCAGTTGCGTACCTCGCGCACCACCCCGCCCCGCACCACGGCGATGCCCAGTTCGCAGGGGCTGTCGGGTTGCGGCGTGGCCGTCTCGAAGTCGAGGGCCAGGAAGTCCATGCGGCACGAAGGTCGGCATGCGCCGGCAATGCCGTGCGAGCGGGCCGTCCGTTCCGCCGATGGCGCGTGTCCGGGCCTTTCCGGATCGGCATGGGCCCGGTCCTGCGGGGGTGCCGAGGGCCCGCATAACGGCCCGTCGGTGGCCGCGATCACGCAGGACGTGGTGCCGATCGCAGCACGATCCTCCTCACAACCTCACCACATCCGCATCCGCCAGGGCCTGGTAGAGCTTCCCGGCGGTGGCCTCGCTGACGTTCACCAGAGGCAGGCGCAGGGTGTCGCCGCAAAGGCCCAGCACCTTCAGCACATGCTTGATGCCGCCGGGATTGCCCTCGGCGAAGAGCAGCCCGATCAGCTCGAGCAGACGCAGGTGCTCGCGGCGGGCCGTGTCCAGGTCCCCCTTCAGGGCCGCCTTCACCAGCGTGCCGAACTCGGCCGGCAGCGCATTGCCCACCACGCTGATCACGCCCACGCCGCCCATGGCGATGATGGGCAGGGTCAGCGCGTCGTCGCCGCTGATGAGCATGAAATCCTTCGGCTTGTGCTTCAGGATGCGGCCCATCTGGTCCAGGTCGGCACTGGCCTCCTTGATGGCGATGATGTTCCGGAAGTCCTTCGCCAGGCGCAAGGTGGTCTCGGCCGTCATGTTGCTCGCCGTGCGGCCGGGCACGTTGTACAGGATGATGGGCCGCAACGCCACCTGGGCGATGGCCTTGTAGTGCTGGTAGATGCCCTCCTGCGTGGGCTTGTTGTAGTACGGGCTCACGCTCAGGATGGCATCCACGCCGTCCATGTCGAAGGCGTTGAGGTTCTCGACGACCTCGGCCGTGCTGTTGCCCCCCACGCCCAGCACCACGGGCACCCGGTTGCGCACGAAGCCGATGGTCTGCGCGAGCAGCTCCTTCTTCTCGGCCTTGGTGAGGGTGACGCTCTCACCGGTGGTGCCCATGCTCACCACATAGTCCACGCCGCCCGCGATCTGGTGGTCGATGAGCCGCTCCAGGCCGGCGTGATCGATGTTGCCCTTGGGCAGGAAGGGGGTCACCAGGGCCACCCCGAGGCCACGAAAACGGTCGTCCATGCAGATGCGGCCATGCCGCTAATTGAGTGAGGGCAGGTGTGTGCGGTTGATCATCAGCAGATAGCGGTCCACCTGGGCGATGAACTGCCCCAGGCTGTTGGCGCCCGCCATGTCGATCATCATGTCCAGGAAGTGCTTGTTGGCCTCGCTGAACCGCCCCACCTTGAAGCGGGCACGGCTCCTGGCCACCACGTACTGCAGGGGCAGCATGTCCTCCAGGGTGAGGTCGATGAGCACCTCGAACTCCTCGGCGATGAAGTTGTTGACCGTGTTGCCCGAGGGGATGCGGTACCAGTTGAGGTCCTTCTGGCAGAATGCATCGAAGTGGAGCTTGGCGGCCATGTGGTAGGGCAGTTCCTTGGCGTCCACAAAGCCCAGGGCGCTGATGCGGTGGATGCCCAGTTCCTCCTTGATCTTCTTGACGTAGTTGCGCACCTGCTGGTGGGCCTGTTCATCGCGGGCGTGGTACAGGATGCCCACCTTGGCGGCATCGGCCAGGTTGCGCGCCACAGGCCTGCGTTCCTGGGCCGATCCCTGGATGAGCCGGCGCCTGCCCAGCCATTCCTTGATGCGGTCGAACAGCTTCATTCCCCGATCATGCGGCGAAGTTCCTCTTCATCGATCACCGGCACGCCCAGTTCTTCGGCCTTGGCCCGTTTGGCGGGGCCCATGTCGGCACCGGCGACCACAAAGTTCGTCTTCCTGCTGATGGAACCGCTCACCCGGCCCCCCTGGCGTTCGATGGCCTCCTTGATGCCGTCGCGGCTGAAAGTGCGGAAGACCCCCGACACCACGAAGGTCCTTCCGGCCAGCGCATCGCCCGCCGGCCCACTGCCGGCGGTGACCGCGAGCTGCACCCCGGCGTTGCGCAGGCGCTCGATCACCGCACGGTTGCCCTCGGCCGCGAAGAAGCCCTTGATGCTCCCGGCGATCACCTCCCCCACTTCATCCAGGGCCGTGAGCTCCTCCAGCGACATGGCCATCAGCCGGTCGATGGAGCCGGCACCACGCGCCACCTTCCGCGCCACGGTCTCGCCCACGTGGCGGATGCCCAGGGCGTGGAGCACCTGTTCGAACGGCACGGCCTTGCTGGCTTCGATCCCGGCGATGACCTGCGCGGCGCTCTTCTCCCCCCACCCCTTGCCGAGCGCCAGCAACTGTGCAGCGGTGAGGTCGTAGAGGTCGGCCACGGTGCGGATGAGCCCCGCCCGGAACAGCTCCTCCACCGTCTCGCCCCCCAACCCCTCGATATCCATGGCCCTGCGCGACACGAAATGCTCGATGCGGCGGGTGATCTGCGGCGGGCAGCGGTGCTCGTTGGGGCAATAGTGCTGCGCCTCCCCGTCGAGCCGCACCAGCGGGGTGCCGCACTCCGGGCAGTCGGGCGGGAAGGCGATCACGACGGCACCCGGCACCCGCTGTCCGGCCTCCACGCCGACCACCTGGGGGATGATCTCCCCGGCCTTCTCCACACGCACCATGTCGCCCGCATGCAGGTCGAGCCGCTGCAACTGGTCGGCGTTGAAGAGCGAGGCCCGCTTGACGGTGGTGCCGGCCAGCAGCACGGGCTCCAGCTCGGCCACGGGCGTCACCGCCCCGGTACGCCCCACCTGGAAGGTGACGGCCTTGAGCCGCGTGACGGCCTGTTCGGCCTGGAACTTGAACGCGATAGCCCAGCGCGGGCTCTTGGCCGTGAGCCCGAGCTCCTCCTGCACATCCAGGTCGTCCACCTTCACCACGATGCCGTCGATGGCCATCCCGATGTGGTGCCGGGCCTTGTCCCAATGATCGATGAAGGCCATGATGCCGTCCAGGTCGTCGGCCTGCCCGATGTAGCGGAGCTCCGGCAACGGGACCTTGAACCCCCATGCCCGCGCCTTCATCATGTTGGCGTAATGGCTGCGCGTGGGCAGGTGCTCCCCCTGCAGCGTGTAGATGAAGTTGTCCAGCCCGCGAGCGGCCACCAGCTTGGGGTCCTGGTTCTTGAGGGTGCCGGCCGCCGTGTTGCGCGGATTGGCGTACGGTTCCTCCCCGTTCCGCGCACGTTCCTCGTTCAACCGGGCGAACTGGGCGTGGGTGAGGATCACCTCCCCGCGCGCCTCGAACTCGGTCGGCCAGTCGGTGCCCTGCAGTTTCAGGGGGATGGCCCGCACCGTGCGGATGTTGTTGGTGATGTCCTCGCCCTTCTCACCATCGCCCCGCGTGACCCCGCGCACCAGCGCACCGTCCTTGTACGTGAGGCTGATGGCCACCCCGTCGTATTTGAGCTCCATGGTGAAGCGCGTGCGCCCCACGCTTCGCTCCACCCGCGCCACGAAACCGGCCACCTCCTCGCGGCTGTACGAATTGCCCAGGGAGAGCATGGGAAAGCGATGCGGCACCACGGGGAAGTTCCGCGTGATGTCGCCGCCCACCCGCCGGGTGGGGCTGTTGGGGTCGTCCAGTTCGGGATGGGCGGCTTCCAGCCGTTCGAGCTCCTGGAGGAGGCCGTCGAATTCCCGGTCGCTGATCACGGGCTCGGCCAGCACATAGTACCGGTGGTTGTGCATCTCCAGCTCCTGGCGCAGCTGCCGGATGCGCTCTGCTTCCTGTTGATGGTCCATGGGCGGCACGGTGGGTTCAGCGTACGGCATGTACGAAACGCGGCGCGCCGCTGAGGTCGTGGAGAAGGTGCGCATCCTTGTACCCCATGGCGCCGAGCAGGGCGGGCAGGGCGGCGATGGTGCGGTGGTGGCCCTCGAACCACAGGTGCCCTCCCGGCACCAAGGCCTGTTTCGCGTGCAGGGCGATGGCACGGTGAAAGCGCAGCGGGTCCTCATCCTCGACGAAGAGGGCGAGCGCAGGCTCGTGGTCGCGCACGTGCGCCTCGAGGGTGCAGGCCTCCGCACGCGGCACGTAGGGCGGGTTGCTCACCACCAGGTCCGCCTTTGCCGGCAGCATGCAGCGCTCGTCCAGCACGTCCGCCATGGCCCAGTGCACACGGAGGCCGTTGCGCTCCCCGTTGCGCCGCGCCACGGCCAGCGCCGCCACGCTCACATCAAGGCCGTGCACCTCGGCGCCGGGAAAGTGCCGGGCGAGGGCCAGCGCGATGCATCCGCTTCCGGTGCCCACATCCACGATGCGCGCGGGCCGCGGTCCCGAACGCACGATCAGGTCCACGAGCTCCTCGGTCTCGGGCCTGGGGATCAGCACGGCCGGTGTCACCTCGAGCTCCAACCCGTGGAAGCGCACACTGCCCAGCACGTACTGGAGCGGCTCCCCGCATCGGATGCGCTTCAAGGGCAGGTACACGCGCAGCAGCTCGCTCTCGCTCAGGCGCGCCTGGCGCTCGGCGACAAGGCGGGTGCGGTCCCATGCCAACTGGTGATGGAACACGGCCTCCGCGATGGCACGCGCCTCGGCCGGCCCATGGCTTGTGCCCAGGTCGTGCTGGTACAGGTCCAGGACGGCTTCCACCGTGTTCGCAGGGATGCGCACGGTGCAAAGATCGGCGCCATGCGTCATCTTCGCGGGCCGGTGCCGCGCAGCGATGTGCCCGCCCGGACGACCAAGGCCCAATGGACCCTGAAACGCTCATGGGGCGGTGCCTGGAGCTGGCCCGCAGGGCGGCTTCCACGGCGGCCCCGAACCCGCTGGTGGGCGCCGTGCTGGCGCGTGGCGAACGGGTGCTCGCCGAAGGGTGGCATCGGGCGGCCGGCCTGCCGCATGCCGAAGTGGAGTGCCTGCGGGCCTTCGGCGGGGACCGTGTGCCGGAGGATGCGGTGCTGGTGGTCAACCTGGAACCCTGTGCGCACCATGGACGCACCCCGCCCTGCGCCGACCTGCTGATCGCCCGTGGCGTCCGCCGTGCGGTGGTCGCCCACGCCGATCCCTTCGCCCGGGTGGCCGGCCGGGGCATCGACCGCATGCGGCAGGCCGGCATCGAGGTGGTGCTGGGTGTTCGCGAAGCGGAGGCCCGGTGGACCAACCGACGGTTCCTGACGAGCGTTTCGCAGGAGCGGCCCTACATCGTGCTGAAATGGGCGCGCTCGGCGGATGGGTTCCTGGACCGCCATCCACGCCATGAACGCGGTGTGCAACGCATCAGCGCACCGGCGACCGATGTGCTCGTGCATCGCTGGCGAAGCGAGGAGCAGGCCGTGCTGGTGGGCAGCCGGACGGTGGTGAACGACGATCCCGCCCTGACGGTGCGCCACGTGTCCGGTCGGCAGCCGTGGCGCGTGGTGCTCGACCGCACGGGCGTGGCACCGGCCGCCTCGAAGGTCTTCGATGGTTCCGCCCCGACCTTGTTGTTCACGGGGGAACTTCGCCGCGATGTGACGGTCGAGCAGGTCCTTGTGCCGCCCGACGGGGACCCCTTGGAGATGGTCCTCGGCACGCTGCATGAGAAGGGTGTGCGGTCGCTTCTGGTGGAGGGTGGCGCCGAACTGCTCGGTCATTTCCTGCACCGCGGCCGCTGGGACGAGGCCCGGGTGATCACCGGTGCCCACGCGTTCGGCGCAGGCACCAGGGCGCCGCTGCCACCGGTGCCGCCGGTGCGTTCGTTCGCGAGCGCCGCGGACCGCATCGACCTGCACGTGAACGGCACAACACCGGAGGACACATGGTGCTGGTGACCGTTGCGGCCGTCCTGATGGCCCTGTTGTTCCTGCTGTTCAAAGCGTTCGACCGGCGGAGGATCGCACTGCTCCCGGCGATCACGATCAACTACTTCACCGCCCTGGCGTGCGGTCTTGCCGTCTCGCGTCCATGGACCGCCGGCGATCTCGGCCCGTTGTGGGCGCCCGCGCTGGTGCTGGGCGCGCTGTTCATCGGGGTCTTCCACCTGATGGGCTCCTCGGCACAACGCGCCGGTCTGGCGGCCACCACCGTGGCCAGCAAGATGAGCCTGGTGCTCACGGTGGCCTTCGGCATGTTGTTCCTGGGCGAGGCGCAGCGGCCGCTGGGCCTGGTGGGGATCGCCCTGGCCATCATCGGCATCGTGCTCAGTGCCTGGCAGCGCGATGGGCGGTCGACGCAGCGGGCCTGGGCGCTGCCGCTGCTGCTCTTCCTGGGCAATGCGGCGGTGGACATCGGTCTGGCGTGGACACAGCGCACGCGCACCACCCCATCCACGGAGGCGGTGCTGCCCACCGTGGTCTTCGGCATCGCCGGGGTGCTGGGGATCGTGGCGGTGGTGCTGCGTGGCGAGCAAGGCGCCTTCCGCGACGCGCGCACCTGGGCCGGTGGCCTGGTGCTCGGTGGCGTGAACTACGCCTGTCTCTTCTTCGTGGTGAAGGCGCTCGCTCGCAGCGGCATGCCCAGCAGCAGCGTGTTCCCGTTGATGAACATCGGTGTGATCCTGCTGGGCACCCTGGGCGGCATGCTGCTCTTCGGCGAGCGGCCGCAGCGCCCGCAGCTGGCGGGGATCGCCACGGCGGTGGGCGCGATGCTCCTGATCCTCCTGGCATGAGCACGGACCGCTACCGCACGCTGGCGGGCCCGGGCGAAGCCGCGCTCCGCGAACGGGCGAGCCGCTTCCTCGGCCATGCCTTCCCCATCACCGACGAAGCCGCCTTCCAGGCGGAGCTGTCGCGGCTGGCCCGGCTCCACCACGACGCGCGCCACCTCTGCTACGCGTGGGTGCTGGGCCCCGATGGCGGGCGCAAACGCGCGAACGATGCCGGGGAACCGCAGGGCACCGCCGGCCGTCCGATCCTGCGGCGCATCGAGGCCGCAGGCCTCACCCACGCAGCGGTGGTGGTGGTGCGCTATTTCGGCGGAACCTTGCTGGGCAAGGGCGGGCTCATCCGTGCGTACGGGGAGGCCGCACAACTGGCCCTGCAGGCCGCACCCGTGACGGAGCACGTGATCCGCACGGCCATGGTGGTCGAGTGCGACCACGCGCTGGCAGGGCCGCTGCGCGCCGCAGTGATGGACGCCGGCGGCATCATCGCCCGCACCGCGTACGGGGAACGCTGCCGCCTGGAAGTGGAACTGCCTGCTTCCTCCACCATGATCTTCCATGCCCATTGGGCGGCACGCGGCGCCGTTTTCCCGGGTCAGGACACGGAGAAGTGAGGGGCCATGGCGGCCAGCAGGTCGTGGGGTGCGCGACGGGGACGACCCGTGCGCCTGTCCACGAACACCAGCGTGGTGGAGGCCTCCGTGAGCAGGACATCGCGTTCGTCGCGCACCTCGTAGTGGAACACGATCCGCACTTCGGGCATTGCGGGCACCCGGGTGATCACCGTCAGCAGATCGTCGTAATGTGCCGGTGCGTGATAGCGCACGTGCAGCTCGCGCACGGGCAGCAGCACGCCTTCGTCCTCGATCCGCCGGTAGGGGAAGCCCAGGGCGCGCAACGCCTCCACGCGGCCCACCTCGAAATGCTCGGCATAGTTGCCGTAGTACAGGTATCCCATGCGGTCGGTCTCGCCGTAGCGGACCCGCAGCTGGCAGCGGTGCTCGAACATGCGGTCAAGGTAAAGCGCTTGCGACGGCACGTGGTGCGGACGTACCTTTCGGCGATAACACCGAAGCATGACCGCGCATTCAGCACGCCCTTGGTCAGGCCCTGGCGCACAGGGTCCGGGGGTGGGGTCTGCAAAGCCCTGCCGGGCCGTGCCTGGCGCCGCCGCGGGACGAACGGCGGGGGTGCCCGGAACACGCTGCGGGAGTGAGGTGATTTTTTTCCTTCCGGACAAGTGCGCGGCGAATTTTTTTTTCACCGGTTTAGGTCCATCTTTGTCGGCCGCTTCGCTGGAACCCTTCAGCACCAACGGTTGCAGCGGACCGGCACACCGGACCACACGCACCCTCAACCCAGAAGACCGCCCATGAAGAAAGACCACGAGAAGACCTGGGAACGGTGCCTGGAGGTGATCAAGGACAACGTGAGCCCGCAGAGCTTCAAGACCTGGTTCGAACCGATCCGGGCGCTGAAGCTGCAGGACCATGCCCTCACCATCCAAGTGCCCTCGCAGTTCTTCTACGAATGGCTGGAGGAACATTACATCGGGTTGCTCAAGAAGATCATCCGCAAGGAGCTCGGCGCCGAAGGCCGGCTGGAGTACTCCATCATCATGGAGAACAGCTACGCCAACGCGAACCCGTACACCGTCAAGGTGCCCACGAGCAACGCCCGCGAGGTGAAGAACCCGCCGGTGAGCCTTCCGGTGGACCTGGCGAACAGCCCGATCAAGAACCCGTTCATCATCCCCGGCCTGCGCAAGATCAAGGTCGAGAGCCACCTGAACCCCAACTACTCCTTCGAGAACTTCATCGAGGGGGACTGCAACCGATTGGCCCGCAGTGCCGGCTTCGCCGTGGCGCAGAAGCCCGGCGGCACCGCCTTCAATCCGTTGCTCGTCTATGGCGGGGTCGGCCTCGGCAAAACGCACCTGGCACACGCCATCGGCATCGAGATCAAGCGGCACCATCCGGACCGGACCGTCCTGTACGTGCCGGCCGAGAAGTTCACGCAGCAGTTCATCGAGGCCGTGAAGAACAACACCGTGAACGATTTCAGCCAGTTCTATCAGATGATGGACGTGCTGATCATCGACGACGTGCAGTTCCTGGCCGGCAAGGAGAAGACCCAGGACGTCTTCTTCCACATCTTCAACCACCTGCACCAATCGGGCAAGCAGCTGGTGATCACCAGCGACAAGGCACCGGTGGAAATGCAGGGCATGGAGCAACGGCTGCTGTCGCGCTTCAAGTGGGGCCTCAGCGCCGACCTGCAGACCCCGGGCCTGGAGACCCGCATCGCCATCCTTCAAAAGAAGATGTACGCCGAGGGCATCGACCTGCCCAAGGAGGTGGTGGAATACCTGGCCTACAGCATCACCACCAACATCCGCGAACTGGAAGGGGCCATGATCAGCCTCATCGCCCAAAGCTCGCTGAACAAGAAGGCGGTGACCCTGGACCTGGCCAAGCAGATGATCGACAAGTTCGTGAAGAACACGGCCCGCGAGGTGTCGATCGATTACATCCAGAAGGTGGTCTGCGATTACTTCGACCTGCCCATCGAACTGCTCAAGAGCAAGACCCGCAAACGCGAAGTGGTGCAGGCACGGCAGATCGCCATGTACTTCGCCAAGAAGATGACCAAGAGCTCACTGGCCAACATCGGCGCGCACTGCGGGGGCAAGGACCACGCGACCGTGCTGCACGCCTGCCGCACGGTGAACAACCTGCAGGAAACGGACAAGCAGTTCCGCGGCTACCTGGAGGACCTGGAGAAGAAGCTCAGCATCCACTAAGGACCGTTGATACCCGAGAAGCCCCCGCCCACGCGGGGGCTTTTTTCTTGCGCACCTTCGCCATGCGCCGCAACGGGCGCGCCGTTCCATGAGGATCCTCACCGTGTGCCTGGGCAACATCTGCCGCAGCCCGATGGCCGAAGGGGTGCTGCGCCATCGTGCACGCACCGAAGGCCTGGCCATCGTCACCGACTCGGCCGGCACCAGCCGCCACCACACCGGCGAAGCCCCCGATCCGCGCGCGCAAGCCGCCATGCGCCGGCAGGGCATCGACATCGCCGACCTGCGCGCCAGGCAGGTCCTCCCGGCGGACTTCGACCGGTTCGACCTGTTGCTGGCCATGGACGCCGACAACCTGCACGACCTGCAACAACTGGCCCCGGACGCCGCGAGGCGCGACAACGCCATGCTCATCATGGACTTCGCACCGCGGCACGCCCTGCGCGAAGTGCCCGATCCGTACTACGGTGGCGATGCCGGCTTCGACGCCGTGTACCGCATGCTCGACCAGGCGGTCACCGGCCTGCTCGCCCACATCCGCCATGGCCGCTGAAGCCACGCTCCATCTGATCCCCGTCTGGCTCGGCGAGGCCGGCGGCACCGAGCAGCTGGCCCCGGTGACGCTCGAGGTGGTGCAGCGTGTGCGCACCTTCTTCGTGGAGCATGAACGCAGCGCCCGCCGCGCGCTGCGACGCATGGTCCCGGGGCTCGACCTCGAGGGCATCGTGCTGCACGTGTTGGACCAGGACAGCGACGAGGCCACCGTGCGGGGCCATGCCGAACTGGCACGCAAGGCCGGGGAGTCCGCCGTGCTCAGCGAATCGGGCATGCCCTGTGTCGCCGACCCGGGTGCGCGCCTGGTGGCCCTTGCGCACCGCACGGGCATCGTCGTGCAACCCCATCCCGGTCCCTCCTCCCTCCTGCTGGCACTCGCCGGATCCGGCCTGAACGGGCAGCACTTCACCTTCCACGGCTACCTGCCGCGCGGCGCCGAGGACCGCCGCAGGGCCCTGCGTACGCTCGCACAGGATGCGCAGCGCACCGGAGCATCGCAGCTGTTCATCGAGACCCCGTACCGGAACGACGCGCTGCTGGCCGAACTGTTGCGAACGGTGGACCCCGGCCTGCGTTTGTGCATCGCTGCGGAACTGATGCAACCCGATGCGTTCCTGCGCACGCACACCGTGGCCGAGTGGCGTTCCAGGGTGCCCGTGCTCAAGGACAGGCGCACCGTGTTCGTCCTGGGTCGTTGATCAGGGCATCAGGCAGGGCAGCGCCTCGCCGCTCCCGGTGGCGTGCCGGCGGCCTGTGCGTCGGCGTCCCTTGCAATAGGGGCTGCGCCCCACGGTGATGCGCAGGCGCAGGTACAGGTCCACGGCATCCACGTCCGGGCGGAAGAGGAAGGGCAGCACATGGTCCGAGCCGATGACGAGGTCGCCCAACCGCAGCATCAGGCCGACCGACGGTCTCTGCCACACGTACTCGTGGAACACCACCGGCAGCGCGGCCTCGAACCAGCGGGACTCGAAGCGCGGCGTGATGGCCAGCGTGTTGGGGCGTCGAAGCCGGTCGCCCGAGCGCGCGCTCAGCTGCTGCACCCAGGCCAGCGCGATGTACGTGCGGTCCACCAGGCGCTGGTCGTACAGCAACGCCACGGCGGTGGGCGCCCCGATGCGCATCCGTGTGGAGGGTGTGCGATCGCCTGAGGCCGCAAAAAGGCTGTCCACACCTTCGATCCCCTGCACCTGCACCGCGCCGTGGTCGGGGATGGTGAGCGTGCCGGACCGCACCGAGCCGGCCACGGCCCCATCGAAACGCATGCCGCCCAGGTCGATCAGCGATGCCGCGAGCCGGTAGCGGTACGGCATGGGGGTGCACCCGTTGGAGGCCCGGTGCGGCAGGTAGCGGTCCACCTCCTCCATGCTGCGCTCGTAGCTGATGCCCAGGTCGGCACCCCACCCCGACCCGGCGACACCCGCGGGCATCGCCGCCCCATAGGAGCCGCTCACCTCATGCACTTCGGCCCGCATGGTGTCCACCACGGTGAAGTCGAGCACGTCCAACCGAAGCGCGGCTCCCGCATGGGGCACCAGATAGCGCACCGTGGCACCGGCCCGCCAGAGGCCGAATCCCGTGGCCCGCAGAATGCGCGCATAGTTCAACGACAGCTCGGTCCAGGTGGCGGCAAGGGCGCGCACATGCGTATCGCGGTAGCGAAGGCCATGCTGCGGCCGGTGATCGAGCCCATGCACGATGAAGCGCCCCAGGTGGGGTGCGATGCCGGTGACGCTCGCCATGGCGCGTGTGCGCACACCGACGCCGAAGCCGTTACGACCGGAGGCAAGGCTGAAGGCCGGACCCTCCAGCGCGGCCACCACGGCCCCCTGCTTGCGGTCGTCGTTCATGGATTCGCGCAGGACCACTTCGGCGGGTGCGTTCCCCCGGATGCCGTTGCGCACCTCGCGCAGCAGGCTGTGGTCCGCTCCGTTCAAGGCCACCAGGTCGTTCCAGGCGAACAGACCCGCACCCAGGAGGCGCACCGAGGCGTAGGGCCACTGCCCGGCGCTGCGTGTGGGGTCGAGGGCGAGCGCGTCGGGCCCGGACCAGTTGCCATGCACCAGACCGAACTGTTCCTGGGCACGCGCCGGGAGGGCGGCGAGCAGCAACAGGGCGGGGAGCATCCCGAAGGAACGGGCCATGGGGCGAAGGGACCGCTTTGCGCGCCGTTCGCCGAAGCCCAACGAGCGCGCGGCGGCATCCGGTGCGTTGTCGGCGCTCTTACGGATGCAGGTGGTTCAGGTTCCCGGGCGTGCCCCACGTTCCACCGCGAGCAACTGCACGGTGTAGAGAACCGGCTCGTGCGGACGCACCAAAGGCGGCGCCCCTCTTCCCCCGAAAGCGAAGACCGAAGGGAGCAGGAAGTGGCCCTGCTGGCCCGGCCGGAGCAGGCTCACGGCCACCTCGACCCCCTTCAACACCTGGTCCGGATCGCCGAAGCGGAAACTGAACGGCTGTCCCTGGCGGTCGCTGTCGTCGAACGGTTCGCCGCCTTCCAAGCGTGTGCCTGCGTACCGGATGGTGACGCGGTCGCCGGCCTGTACCGGAAGGGTGTCGTCCGTCCGGGGTCCGAGCCGGTAGTGCAGGTCGCTGGTGCCCCAGCGCGTCCATTGTTCCCTGGAGGCGGCCAGGAAGCTGTGGAGTTCGCGGCGTTCGGCCCCTTGGGGATCCGCCGCCCGCCGTTCCTCGGCGCGCCGTCGCTGCTGATCCGGGGACAGGGCCTGCAACACAGCCAGTTCAACCTGCACCTGCAGGGTGTCCGCCGGGGCGATCGACCGCTCCGGCATCAGGACGCGCCACGGAAGCCCCTCGGCACGCAGGATGGTGCTCGCGCTGTCGCCTTCGTGCAGGCGGCGCCACACTTCGCTCCATGCACCCTGCCGCACATCGCGCAGCACATACCAGCGTTCGGTGCTGAACAGGGACCCGGGCGCCGCACCCACCGCCGAGGCCCTCAGCCGCAGCAGCACGGAATCGTCCGCGGCCAGCGCACTGTCCTGCCCGCCCAGGCCCAGCAGGCGGAAGTACACCCCCGGCGCCACCTCCTTGAAACCGGGGTGTGGCCCACGGTCGCAAGCGACCAGCAGCAGCAGCAAGGTTGCAGCGAGGACCGGGGTCTTCATCGCCCGCGCGGCTCCGACAGGGAGACCAGCCCGATGTGGTACACGATGGAACTGCGCATGGGTACCTTGTCCATGTCGCCCACCAGGCCATGCGCACGGTAGCTGGGGATCAGGATCACAGCGCTATCGCCGGGGGACATGTGCTGGATGGCTTCGTGCAGGCCGCTTTCCACGTGGTCCATCTCCACCTGGAACGACCCGGGGTGACCGGGTTCCGAGGCGCTGCAGACCGTGCCGTTGAGCAATTCCATGCGGTAGTTCACCGCCGCCCACTGGCCCGGCCGCGCCGTATCACCCGGAAGGTCGCGCAGCAGCAGGTGATGCACACCGGTGCCGGAGATGTGTGTGGCCAGCCGGTGCCGTGACGCATAGTTCGCCAGGTCCCGTGCTTCGATGCGGTTGGCGTCCCGGTTCTCCTGCACATGGGCCGGGGCGTGCGTCGTGGTGCCCGACCCCGTGCGGGCGGGTGGCCCATCCTCCCCACGGCAGGCAACAAGCAACAGCAGGCCGGACAACAGTTGCCTGGTCATGCGGGATGGGCGCGCAGGTGTGCGGGAAGCAGGTCCATGAAGCGCTGCACACAGGCGTCGATGGGCCCGGAGCACTGGCCCCCCGCCGCATTCACATGGCCCCCGCCCTCGAAGTGATCCGCCAGCAACCGGTCCACGGGCAGCGCGCCTTTGGAACGCAGGCTGATCTTGATGCGGTCCGGCCGTTCCAGGAAGAAGGCCGAGAGCCGGATGCCCCGCATGCTGAGGCCCAGGTTCACGAATCCCTCGGTATCCCCGGGCTTGAAGCCGAAACGCTGGAGGTCCTCCCTGCGCAGCACCAGCACCACACAGCCCAGGTCGTGCAGCACGGTCATCCGCTCGGCGAGCATGTAGCCCATCAGGCGCATGCGCTGCTCGCTGTGGTCGTCCATCACCGCGGCGTGGATCCGGTCGGGCACGGCACCACGCTCCATGAGCAGCGCGGCCACGCGCATGGTGTGCGGCGTGGTGCTGGAGAAGCGGAAAGACCCGCTGTCGGTCATGATGCCGGTGTACAGGCAGGTGGCCGTGCCTTCATCGATGTGATGCGCCTGGCCCAGGGCTTCCAGCAGGTCCACCACCATCTGGCTGGTGGCGCACGCCGAGGTGTCGCTGAACGCCGCGACGGTGTCCATGTCAGGGCGTTGGTGATGGTCGATCAGCACCCGCTGACGGGCTTCGCGGAGCGGCTTCTCCAAGACGCCCGCACGGTCGGGCCGGTTGAAATCGAGGCAGAGCACCAAGTCGGCCTCCGCCAGGGCCCGCTGGCAGGCTTCCGCAGCGGTGTCCGCCGCGAGGCATTCCTCCGCACCGGGCAGCCAGCGCAGGAACGGGGGTGGCGCGTTCGGCAGCACCACCTGCACGGCATGGCCCATGCGTCGCAGCACACGGGACAGCCCCAGGGAGGAACCCATGGCGTCGCCGTCGGGGTTGTAGTGCGTGACGATCGCGCAACGATGCGCATCGGCCAGCAGCGCCCGAAGCCGGGGCAGGTCGGGATGTTCGGTAAGGGCGGAGGACATCGGGGCCAAAGGTAGCCCTGGCCCGGTGCCTCAGAAGCCGACGTTCGGCGTGGGCATGTGCTCGATGAGGATGCCCACGCAACCGATGTCCAACCCCTTGGCACGGCCCTTCTGCTCGGTGGCCCCGGGGGCCATCACCTCCACCACGAGCCGCTTGGTGGTCGCGGCGGAGAACTCCACCGCCTGGGCCAGCTCGTGCTCGGTGTTGTCCCAGAGCACCTTGCGGTCATCCTCGAACACGGTCTTGCGCACCATGCGCCGCACCTCCTTGTGCTCGCCCGTGGGCTGTCCGTTGGCGTCGCGCACCTCCTCGGTCTCCACCACTTCCACGTCCTGCTCGCGCGGCACGCGGACCTTCTCCACCAGGCGGGCCACCACGTGGTCGCCGATGATCTTCTCGTCGTAGCAGAAGGAGATGCGGTAGTCCTGACCGCCGTACACGATGATGTTGAGCTCGGTGGGCCGTCCCACCTGCACGCTGGCGCTCTTGCTCTGGCCGTTGAGCGAGAAGCGCACGTCGGTGGACCGCTCGCAGTTGAACTTGTGGTAATCGCCGCAGTTGTACTGGGCACCGGCGGCGATGGCGGATAGGAGGGCCGTGAAGGCCAGGATGTTCTTCATGTGCGGTAGGACCATCAAGCGTTGGGTTTGGCGGGCACCTGGCCCTCGGGGCTCACGAGCTCGGTGCGCAGAGCCTCCACGGCGGCCCGGATCTCGTCGTACTGGGCGGCCGTGAGCTGCACATGGAGGTCGTCCCCGAGCACCATGCGCCCGGAGGCGGACTTGCCGGCATGGGCGCTGCGCTGCACCTGGACGCGGTCGTAGAGGTCGCGCAGGCGCACCATGCGCTCGTGCACCGGGGCCACGTTGGGGTCACTGCCATAGACCCCCATCATCTCGACCAGGTGCTCGAGGCTGAACTTCTGCTCGGCCACGCGCTTCACCAGGGGTGCTGCGGGGTCGAAGGTCCCCACATGGTCCATCACCAGGTGCATGCTTTCCACCCAGCCACCGGCCAGCACCAGGGCGAGGGTGGGGCCCATCTCCTCCTGCTGCAGCCGTTCATAGGCCTTGTAGTAGGCTTCATTGCTGATGATCTCCAGGCTGTCGCCCTTGCTCAGGTTGCGTTCCAGGCGCACGAAATCCTGCTCGTTGAAGGCGGTGCCCATCCCGAGCTGGTCGCCCAGCTTCTTCACGGTGAGGTAGTAGCGCACCACCTCCACGTTGAGGTGGAAGTAGCTGGCGTAGATGAGGTCGGTGCAATACACTCCGAAGTTGAAGGCCCTGCCGCCGAGGGTCGCGTACCGGTCCGCGCTGGTGGTGGGGTTCATCGCACGTTTGCGCCCCTCCCCCGCCAGGCCCCGCACGATGGCGAAGAGCTCGTTGGGCGTGGGCATCTGGTAGAGCGCTTCCGGGGCCGGGGCCGCGGCGGTGCTGTCGCCGATGACCAGCTTCTCCGCATCGGGTTTCCGTTCTTCGCCGGCCCCGCCGCAGGCGCAAAGCGCCAGGGCCAGCAGGCTCAAGGGGATCGTTCGTTGGACCATGGGTCGAAGGGATGAGGCGCCGGAGGGGCCCGGAGCGACGGACTTGATACGCCGCACGAAGGAAGGATGTTCCGCAGGGGGCGACATCGGTGCGGGCCTCCTATTTTTGCGCCGCTTTTTCAACACCCCCCATGGCAGGCAACCGCACCTTCACGATGATCAAGCCCGAGGCCGTGGCCGCCGGGCACACCGGCAAGATCATCGACACCATCATCGCCAACGGCTTCCGCATCGTGGCGCTCAAGTACACGCGTCTTTCGGCGACCGAGGCGGGCACCTTCTACGAGGTGCACAAGGAACGCCCTTTCTACGGCGAGCTGGTGGAGTACATGGCCAGCGGCCCCATCCTGGCCGCCATTCTGGAGAAGGACAACGCGGTGGAGGCCTTCCGCAAGCTGATCGGCGCCACCGACCCGGCCCAGGCCGAGGAGGGCACCATCCGCAAGCGGTTCGCCGAGAGCAAAGCCCGCAACGCGGTGCATGGCAGCGACAGCGACGCCAACGCGCTGATCGAGGGCCACTTCTTCTTCAGCAGCCGCGAACAGCACTGAGCACCGCTCAGCCGATGGTGACCGAGCGGACCGCCGTCCGGCCGCATCGTTCGTTGAGGAGCTCGGCCAGGCGCTCCTTCATGTAGCCCAGTTCCTGGCGCAGCGGCGCATTGTCCACCCGCACATGCAGGTGGCCCCGGCGCAGGGTCACCGATACGGTGTGCCGGGCGATGGGGCCGCCGGCCACCTCATCCCACCAACTGGCGATGTCCAGCTCGTCCAGCTTTTCGCGCAGCCCGTAGGCATCGATCATGTCGCCGAGGGCGTCAGAGAGCTTCCGCTCGTTCGACGGCCTCCATCCGGATGGTCTGCGCATGGTCGAGGTGGAAGAACCGCACATCGTGCGGCAGCCCGTCGAGCGCCTGGTGCAGGCGCCCGGCGTCGGTGTCGGTGATCAGGACCTGGCCGAAGCGCCCGCCGCCCAGCAGGCGGAGCAGGTGGCGCATGCGCAAAGGGTCGATCTTGTCGAAGATGTCGTCCAGCATCAGCACCGGCTTGCGGCCGGTGCGCGCCGCCGTGAGGTCGAACTGGGCCAGTTTGAGGGCGATCAGGAAGGTCTTCTGCTGACCCTGCGATCCGAAGCGCTTCAGGGGCAGGCCGTCGAGCAGGAAATGCAGGTCGTCCCGATGCACCCCCTCGGTGGTGTACTGGGCGCTCCGGTCGCGGTCCCACAGGCGGCGCAGCAGGCTATCCATGGGCTCCTGGTCCAGCGCGGACCGGTATTCGAGCCCCACCGACTCGGGTCCCGAGCTGATGCCCTGATAGTGCTCCAACACCAGGGGGGTGAGCTCGGCCAGGAAGGCGCGGCGGCCACGATGCACGGTGGCGGCATGCGCGGCCAGTTGCTCGTCCCACGGCTCCAAGGCCTCCAAGGAGCCCCCCCCCTGCTCGGCGAAGCGCTTCAGCAACACGTTCCGGTGTTTGAGGGCCCGGTTGTACCGCATCAGGGCATCCAGGTAGCCCCGGTCGAACTGGGCGATCAGGCCATCCACAAAGCGGCGGCGCACCTCGCTGCCCTCCAGGATCAGCTGGCCGTCGTAGGGGGTGATCATCACGGCGGGCCAGCGCCCGATGTGGTCGCTGAGCCGTTCGTACTCCTTGCGGTCCCGCTGGAAGACCTTGCGGTGCTCCTTGCGCACGCTGCAGGCCAGCTCCACCGGGCCATCGGGCTCCTCCAGCTCACCCTTCAGCAGGAACTGCTCCTCCCCGTGGCGGACGGCATGCTGGTCCGTGGCATCGAAGTAGCTCTTGCACAGGGACAGGTAGTGCACCGCATCGAGCAGGTTGGTCTTGCCCGTGCCGTTGGGACCGGTGAAGCAGTTGATCTCCGGGCCCAGCTCCAGGTCCGCCTCGGCATGGTTGCGGAACTGGAACAGGCTCAGGCGACGGAATCGGACCTTCATGGGAGCCACCAAAGATACTTCAGCCCCGGAAGGCCTTGTTCCGGGCCGGTACGCCCCACTTCGACCCGGAACCGTATCTTCGCGCCGCTTTTTCCCGACCCCACCATGTCCACCAAGACCACGAAACCGGAGCAGGGCCAGGCCGACATCGACCTGGGCCAGGCCTATTCCCGCGCGGAACTGTTCCTCGAGAAGAACAAGGCGGCCGTCACCTACGGCGTGGTCGGCCTGCTGGTGGTGGTGGGCGGCCTGCTCGGCTATCGCAAGCTGTACGCCGAGCCCCGTGCCAAGGAGGCCAACGACCTGATCTGGAAGGCGCAGTACTACTTCGAGATCGATTCCTTGGACAAGGCCATCAACGGGGACGGCAACTACTTCGGCTTCCAGTACATCGCCGATGAATACGGCGGCACCCCTTCCGGCAGCCTGGCCCGGTTCTACCTGGGCAGCTGCTACCTGCAGAAGGGTGAATACGAGACGGCCGTGTCCTACTTCGAGGACGCCGACGTGGAGGACCCGGTGCTGCGCGCCATGGCGGTGGGCGGCATCGGCGATGCGTACGTGGAGCTGGGCCGTGACCAGGACGCCATGAAGCAGTTCGAGAAGGCGGCCGCCATCACCACCAACGATTTCACCACGCCGATGTACCTCATGAAGGCCGGCATCCTCTACCAGCAGGCCGGTGATTGGAAACGTGCCGCCAAGGCGTTCCGCAGGGTGGCGAACGATTTCCCCACCAGCCCGGACGTGAACACCGCCAGGAAGTACGCGGCCCGCGCCGAGGCGATGGCCGGCTGAACATGGCCACCGCACAGCGTCACCTCAGCCATTACGACCCTGCCGGCGTCCCCTCGGGCGCCGGTCGTCGTTTCGTGCTGGTGGTGAGCGAATGGAACAGCGAGATCACCGAGGCCCTGCGCCAGGGCGCCCGCCAGACCCTGCTGGTGAACGGCGCCGCTCCGGAGGACGTGATCGAGCACTGGGTACCGGGCAGCTTCGAGCTCGCGCTGGGCGCGCAACTGGCCATCGAGGCCCTCGCCCCCGACGCCGTGATCGCCATCGGCAGCATCGTGCGGGGCGAAACGCCGCACTTCGAGTACGTGTGCCAGGCCACCACCCAGGGCATCATGGACGTGAACCTGCGTACGGGCGTGCCGGTGATCTTCTGCGTCCTGACGGACGACGACATGCAACAGGCGCGGGACCGCAGCGGCGGCAGGCATGGCAACAAGGGCGTGGACGGCGCCGTGGCGGCCCTGAAGATGGCCGCAATGCGCCAGGCGTTGCGCGAGGGCTGAACGCCAGGGCGCCCCACGGCCCGGTCATCCCGCCTGCCACAGCCGCAACGGGCACGTGACCGGTCAGCAGGCCTTGAGCGTGTTCAGCAGCAGGCTGGTGATGGTCATGGGGCCCACCCCGCCGGGCACGGGCGCGATCCAGGAGCACTTCGGCGCCACCTCCTCGAACTTCACATCGCCCACCAGGCGGAAGCCGCTCTTGCGCGCGGCATCGTCGATGCGGTGGATGCCCACATCCACCACCACGGCGCCGGGTTTCACCATGTCGGCGGTGACGAACTCCGGTTTGCCGATGGCCACGATCAGGATGTCGGCCTGCCGGGTGATGGAGGCCAGGTCCTTGGTGCGGCTGTGGGCGATGGTCACGGTGCAGTTGCCGGGGTCCGTGTTGCGGCTCATAAGGATGCCCATGGGCGTGCCCACGATGTGGCTGCGCCCGATGACCACGCAGTGCCGGCCCAAGGTCGGGATGCCGTAGTGGCGTAGCAGCTCCACGATGCCGCTGGGCGTGGCCGGCAGGAAGCCGGGCTGACCGAGCACCATGCGGCCGATGTTCTCGGGATGGAACCCGTCCACGTCCTTTTCGGGGGCGATCGCCAGGGTCACCCGGTCGGCATCGATGTGCGCAGGGAGCGGCAATTGCACGATGAAGCCGTCGAGCCCGGGGTCCTGGTTCAGTTCCTGTACCCGCTGCAACAGCTCGGCTTCCGTGATGCTGTCCGGGAGCCGGATGAGGGTGCTGCGGAAGCCCACGTCCTGGCAGGCCTTCACCTTGCTTTCCACGTAGGTGCGGCTGGCACCGTCGTTGCCCACGAGCACGGCGGCCAGGTGGGGCGGGCGGCCACGGCGGGCCTGCACGTCGCTGGCCGAGGCGGCGATGCGGGCGCGAAGGGCCTCGCTGCAGCGCTTGCCGTCCAGCAGTTGGGGGGCTGCTTGCGTCATGACGCAATGGTACGGGATCGGCGGATCCGGCGGGGAACCACCCGTCAGTCCGCGCCGCTCCATGTTCGCCGCGTGCCGCCCCCGGGGACCTGCACCCGCGCCCCTGTCCCGTGGCCGGTGCACAGGCGTACGACGCTCATCGGCGCGCCCCCTGCATCTGCTGCATCTGGCGCATCATGTTGCGCATCTTGTTCTTGTCCCCCATCATCCTCATCATCTTGCGCATCTCGTCGAACTGCTTCATCAGCTTGTTCACCTCCTCGATGCCCCGGCCGCTGCCCCGCGCCAGGCGGTTGCGGCGCGAACCGTTGATGATGGCCGGGTTGCGGCGCTCCTCGGGCGTCATGCTCTGAATGATGGCCTCGATGCCCTTGAAGGCATCGTCCGGGATGTCGATGTTCTTGATCGCCTTGCCCACGCCGGGGATCATGCCCATGAGGTCCTTCATGTTCCCCATCTTCTTGATCTGCCCGATCTGCTCCAGGAAGTCGTCGAAGCCGAACTGGTCCTTCGCGATCTTCTTGTTCAGCTCGCGGGCCTGCTTCTCGTCGAACTGCTCCTGCGCGCGCTCCACCAGGCTCACCACGTCGCCCATGCCCAGGATGCGGCCGGCCATGCGGTCCGGGTGGAACTCGTCCAGGGCCTCCATCTTCTCGCCCGTGCCGATGAACTTGATCGGCTTGTCCACCACGCTGCGGATCGAGAGGGCCGCCCCGCCCCGCGCATCGCCATCGAGCTTGGTGAGCACCACGCCATCGATGTTCAGCCGGTCGTTGAACGCCTTGGCGGTGTTCACCGCGTCCTGGCCGGTCATGGCGTCCACCACGAAGAGCGTCTCCTGCGGGTCGATCGCCTTTTTCACCCGGGCGATCTCGTCCATCATGGCCTCATCGATCGCCAGCCGGCCGGCGGTGTCCACGATCACGGCCGTGAAGCCATGTTGCCTGGCGAAGGCGATGGCGTTCCGCGCGATGGACACCGGGTCGTTGTTGGCCCGCTCGCTGTACACGGCGATATCCAGCTGCCTGCCGAGGGTCTCCAGCTGGTCGATGGCCGCCGGGCGGTACACGTCGCAGGCCACCAGCAACGGCCGCTTGCCCTTTCTGCGGATGTAATTGGCCAGCTTGCCGCTGAAGGTGGTCTTACCCGAACCCTGCAAGCCGCTCATGAGCACCACCGTCGGGTTGCCGCTCATGTTGATCCCGGCGGCCTGCCCCCCCATCAGCTCGGCCAGCTCGTCGTGCGTGATCTTGGTGAGCAACTGCCCCGGGCTGATGCTCGTGAGCACGTTCTGCCCCAAGGCCTTGGCCTTCACCCGGTCGGTGAACTCCTTGGCCGTCTTGTAGTTCACGTCGGCATCCAGCAGCGCCCGGCCGTGATCTGGCCCTGGCCCTTGAGGACCTTGAAGGCGCGCTCCAGCTTGTCGTTGAGGTTCTCGAACATCGTTAACGGTGGAAGGGACCGCGAAGGTAAAGGGCGGGTGTGTTTGGGCGTGCCGGCGCCAAATGCGCGCCGTCGGGCTGTACGGTCCAAGTCCTCAGCCGTATTACCGGCTTCCGGGCTTTCCCCTTCCATCCCTCACGCGAAATGCTGCCACCGTTCAAGCTCACAAATCGCAACTTTGAAATAGCGCCATTTGGATGTCGCATACTGCGATGTCCATTTCTACTCTGATCAAATGCGCAGGGCGCGCCCAAGCACCCAGCAGTCCACTAATGTCGAACGCAGAACCGACTTGCTTGTGTCGTTGCGCCAGTAAGGTGGCAGGTGTACATGCCGGACGCCACGGTGCTTAACTGCACAGGCAGGCTATGCGTTCCTGCACTCAGTTGAAGATCACCGAGTGAAAGAACCAGGCGCCCATGCATATCAACGACGTCTATGTGGACCGCCGCGTCAGTGGGAAGCCCAATGACGAAATTCGTCACGTCCCCTGTGATGTTCGGGGTCACTTGTAACATCGTGGTGGAGGGGATCCCTATGTTGGGGTCCTCGATCTGTTCGCGGAATCGCCGACCGGCGCCGTAATTCGTGGCCACCCACAGATCGCCGTTCGATGTCAGATCCAGGTCCTCGATGCTGTTCGACGGGATGCCACTGTTCGTGATATCGATCCGCTCCCAAGCCTGCGAGATCGGATCCAAATACTGGATGCCATTTGTCGTGGTGCCGACGTATGGAATGTCGTCCGGCCCCATCGTCAGACAACGCAGATACTGTGGCAAGGAGCTGTTGGTCATGTCGTAGAAAGTGAACTCCGTGCCATCGAACATGGCCACCTGGCCGGGGTCGTTCGTGTAGTAAACCCTCAGCCACGGCACGCCATGTGAGTCCAGAACCACATCATGAACGAACAGGTTGTATGGCAGGTTGGAATTGGTGGGGGTCCAGGTTGTCCAGTTGGCTCCATCGAATCGGGAAAGGCCACCACCACCGCTAGCTCCGCCCCCGGTCCCGATCCAATAGACGCCGTTGCTGTCTTGCGCGATGCAGTCCACGTCATTGCTGCTCAGGCCTGTGTTCCCCGTATTGTAGACCGTCCATGACCCGTCGTACTTCAGCAACCCATCCGCTAGAGGGAGTACCCAAAGCGCCCCGGCGTGATCCACGAAAACACGCGCCACGTAGTTCGATGGCAGTGGTGAGTTGTTCATATTGAACGTTGTCCAAGACGTTCCGTTCCACCAGCGCACCCCTGTGTCGGTCGCGAGGATCGGATTGCCCAAGGTGTCCGTGACAAGATCGAAGATGCTCACTGTTGCCACGAGACCGACAGAGCGATCGACCCATGCGGTTCCATCGAAACGATAGATCGACTCCTGATACAGTTCATGGATAGTGGCCCACACTCCACCATCCTTGGCGCAGTGGATGTCCAGCACGCCGTTCTGGGCGAACCCGCAACTGGGCAATGTGCTCATGCTCCATATGCCATCCGTATAGGTCACCAATCGGTTGGAACCGCTCCATACCACGTTGGCCGCATCGATGGTCAATGGTCCAAGCGTTTGGTACCCGGAGCCCGGATCAGGGTGATGCAGGTCGGTCCAAACACCATCCACCAGCTTCAGCAACCGGCCGTGGCGCACCTCGGGCGGGTCGGGAGGACCGGTCTCATACGTCAGGGTCGTTACGTAACACGCACCGGACCCATCGAAAGCGATGTGTCGCACGACCGAACTGTTGGACCCTGCTGGCGGTACAGGGTAGGAAGTGAAGGTGTTCCCATCGAAGGTGACGAGGTTCCCACCTGAAGCCATGTAGATGAGTCCTGAAGGAGCAACTTCGATGCTGCTGATGCTGTTCGAGGGCAGGCCCGAATTGGTTGTGGTGTAGTCCGTCCAGACATCATCCTGGAGACGTTTGAGACCGTAAGATTCGGTACCGACCAGAAGCGCACCGCTCTCTTCCACGGCCAGGTGGACCTCAATGCCGTTCCAGCCAGGTATGGTATAGGTGGACCACTGGCTGTTCGCCAGCCGCTGCACCTGGTTCCATGCGTCGGCACTCACCCAAACTTCACCGGAAGGTCCGATAGCAACGTCCTCCACGTTCGCCTCCAGCAGTCCTGAATTGTCCGTTCTATAGGTGTTCCATTCGGCCCCGTTGTAGTGCGCAAGGCCTGTGAGTGTGCCGATCCACACATCCTCTCCCCGAACCGCGATCGACGTGATCTTATTGGAGGGCAAACCCGAATTGCTCCGATCGAAGAATCTTTGTTGTCCGGTTCCCGTCTCGATCCGCAGCACCCCGCCGTAAGTGCCGACCCACACCGCCTCCTCGTTCGATGCGATCGCGGTGATCACTAGACCGGCGGTGTAGTTCTCCCAGATCTCCTCCTGCGCACACACGCCCAGTGCCATGCCCAGGAAAAGTGAGAGCCCAACAGAACGCATGGCGCAGGGTATGCTGCGGGAAATGTAGTCAACTACCACGGATTTTGCGCTGACTTGGGCGCGAATGTTCGGCCGTGTGTTGGCCTCGACCGATGTGGGCCGTCCTCTCGTGCCAACAGTTCTCCCCTCTTCTTGCCCGTTGTCCCTGCGCTCCAGGCCCTCCTTTCTCCACCAACCCGCCCCATCATCCGCTCCTCACCGATCGTAACGCAGCAGAGTCAACGTGCGTCACATTCGCTCACCCAACCACCGAGCATGCTGCGCACCCTCCTGGTGCTTCCTTCCCTCGTCTTCCTCACGCTTGCCCAAGCGCAAGAGAACACCGCCGATTTCGACGCCGCTATGCGATCGCATCTCATCGCCGACGCGCCCCCGTGATCTGGCCCTGGCCCTTGAGGACCTTGAAGGCGCGCTCCAGCTTGTCGTTGAGGTTCTCGAACATCGTTAACGGTGGAAGGGACCGCGAAGGTAGGACGGGGGGGCCGTGATATCGAGCGCGGATGGCCGGGGTACCCGCGATGGACCGGAGCGCAGCCATCAGCCCTTCCGACCGCACCGGTCACGCTCCGCGGGACGATCATCCGATACAGCCTGATGCTGCGCGGACAAGTGCAGCGGTCGACAGCGACCCTACCGGCCGGGACGGGCATCGCCCCCTCAGCGACTTGATGCAGGCATGGGCGGGAATTTTCCTCGTGGATCGACCAACATGCACCTTGAGCCCGAGGTCGGTGATCGCGCCTGAGGAACCCCGTGCGCTCCGAGCTGTATTGTGGTCACCGCCCAACGCGCCATGGCCCCGACCCGAGCCTGCAGCCCGATCCCGATCACGCCGCATAGCCTGCGCGAGGTCAGCAAATGCCGCTTCTGCCTCACCGAGAACGGCGATCAGGAGTCCGGCGCCTTTTCGAAAGTCATGATCTGGTGCAAGGAGGGCAACCACCTCAAGGCGTTGCGTGTTATCGGCTCCGATCATTGAACCACGCCGCTTCGGTCCAACAGACTGGTCGGTTCCCTCCCACTGAACATAGGCCAACTGGATCGGATCTGCGATCTCAATATGAGGGACGCATATTACATTTCGGACACCAACAACCAGAACCATGAAAAAGCCCTTGCTCTATCTGCTGCCTCTGGCGTCGATTCTCTGGTCCTGCGGAGGACACGACCCTGAACATGACAAGATGATGGCCGAG
Organism: Flavobacteriales bacterium; assembly: GCA_013360395.1. Classification (GTDB taxonomy): domain Bacteria; phylum Bacteroidota; class Bacteroidia; order Flavobacteriales_F; family PHOS-HE28; genus PHOS-HE28. The sequence continues at coordinate 5,111 of JABWBQ010000028.1, read as the reverse complement.
CACAGGACCATGCTGGCGGCCGACAGCGCCAGGCATGCGGGGATGGAACAGATGAAACAGGCCGCACAGCGTTTCTATGATATGTGGATGGCGGGAAAGACCGACGGCATGGAAGAGATCGTCGGGGAGAAATTCATGTCGCACAACCCCATTCCGGGCATCACATCCACCGGCATCCAGCAGCTGAAGGATATGATCGCCCTTTCCAGCTCCACCTTCACGGAGAACAAGGTGGAGGACATGAACATGACGGCGGATGGTGACCGCGTGATCGCGCATTACCGCTGGAAGGCCGTGAACACGGGATCCATGGGGGAAGGCATGCCCGCCACCAACAAGCCCATCGATGTGTATTCGGTGGATATCCTGCGCTTCGAGAACGGGAAGGTCGTGGAGCACTGGGGCTACTTGGAGGAGATGAAGATGATGCAGCAACTGGGCATGATGCCCGGCGAGGACCCTGCTGCGAAGCATTGAACAGGATCGCGACCGAAGGGAACGGCAGGGCGATGCCCTGCCGTTCTCGTTCCTGGCTTGCCGAATTCAGGACCAACTCGGGGCTCCGCAAGGCGATCTTGATGCGTACCGCCCGAACGGAGCGGACGGAATGAGCGGATACTTTTCCATGGCGTGATCCATGATCCCGTGCAGCACGATCAATGAGGATCATGGAGCCGATCGAGCAATGCAAGGCCATGGTGATCGGCCGAGAAGATCGGCGGATCCTTGATCCGTGGCATTGAACCAGCCACATCAATGCGCATACCGGCCCGGGATGGCGTCACTTCAAACCGGCCGTACGCTCACGATCCCTTTCCACCGCTTCCCTCAGCAATTGCCGGAGCATGCGCTCATCGGCCCTGGTGAACTGCGTGAGGTCGCGCCAATAAACCTGCTTGCGGCTGCCGCGTTCCAAATAGCCTGAGGGATCATCAAGCAGGTCCGCATGCGAGAAGCCGAAGCGCACTCCATCGTAGGTCTTCTTTCCACCCCAAAGCACCGAGGCCGGCCAGATGAAGCACACATCGCGGCGCCCTTTGTAGGCGAGGATGTTGAAGGAGAGCCGCTCCTTCAGGTCCGGGGCTTCGCTGATGATGAACTCGCGCAGCACCTCCATGAGCGCACGCTCATCAACAGGGAGGAAGTCGAGCAATTCCTGCGCGTTGGCGAAACGAGCGCCTCCAGCGAGGATCGAGGAAGGCTTGGAGGGCTTGGGTTTCCTCATGGGACCAAGCAAAGTAAAGGTGCTTTACGGATGCTCGTGATGTTTGCCAAGGCCAATGCCGAGGTGGAGTCCGATGCTCACATGCGTGTCCTCCGGATCCCAGGCCCATTCCAGCACCGGCCCAAGGTGCAGCAGCCCCAGATCGAACTCGTAGGTCGTCTCCAAATGCACCGCGGGCAGCAGTGCTCCGGGATCCGCATCCTCGAAAGCGATACCCGGTGAGACGATCACGGTCCATCCGTGGGCCGGTGCGTACCCGGCCACCACGCCCACCGTGTTGTGCTTGTGCACATCGAAGATGCGTTCGTACCCCGCGCCGAGCCTGAAGCGCGAATGACCGATCGTTCGCAGGAAGTGCAGATGCAGACCGTAGCTCCACTCCTCTTCACCCGGAAAGAACACCGCCGAATTGGCCACGCCCAGTTCGTTGGGCGGATGCTCGTGGTGCTCGTGATCCCCCTGGGCCAATGTGCACAACGGCAGGATGCCGAACAACAGGCTCACCGTCCGGAACAATGCGTTCATCGTGGCGAAGATGCGATAGCGTTAGGAGAAGAGCAGATCGCATCCGGCGGCCTTCGGATCGATAGCGTACATTTCCCGGACGGCACATGCACTCCCGGCCAGTGCGGTCCCCCCCCCCGTCCTTTTCGGTGTGCTGGTCGGCACCGCGGCGGCGGCGCACCTCTCCCTACCCCGACCGGTTATCTCGCAGTCAGGAACAAGGCCATGGAGCAAGACGCCGAGCCGGGTGCGCTCCGCATGATGATCGGTGGGTCCAGCAAGGACATCCGGTTGCGAGGGATGGTGGAACTGGTGCGATGAGGCAGATCCTCATACATGAATATCCGGAACTTAGTTCCTGATTTTCACCCTTGAAGAATATAGCTACGCTACAACTAAACGCGGAGTGCATGCCACTGGCCATGGCGTTGGGGCTTGCGCCCTGATCACCACGGATCACCGGATCCTCCCGCCCGCCAGCTTCTTGGTCACGAGCGGTGGGCGTTTGTCGCGCAGAAAAACAAGCTCGCTTTCGCTGCTCTCCTCCGGCGCGAAGCGATAGCCATCGCCGTCGTAGTTCTTGATCCCCTTCGGCTCCAGGATCCGATGCTGGATGATGAATCGTGCCATGGCCCCGCGCTGGTTCTTCACGTAGGTCTGCAAGGGCTTGTAGCGGCCGGCCACCTTGTCCTTGAACACAGGCGTGATGATGCGCGCGTTCAACTTCTCCGGCAACACGGCGCTGGAGTACTCGGTGCTCGCGCAATTGATCACCACGTCGCTCTTCGTGGACTTCAGGTCCGCGTTCAACGCCTGGGTGATGCGGTCGCCCCAGTAGGCGTAGAGGTCCTTCGCCTTGCCGAGGCCGAAGCGCGTGCCCATCATCAGCCGGTAGTCCTGCATCAGGTCCAGCGGACGCAACACGCCATAGAGCCCACTGAGGATGCGCAGGTGGTGCTGTGCGAAGCGGAGATCATCGCTGCTGAGCGTGCGTGCTTCCAGCCCCCGGTACACCTCACCGTTGAAGGTGAAGACGGCAGGCCGCGCGTTCTGCGTGGTGAAGGGCGTGGACCAGCGCGCATACCGCTCGTGGTTCAGTTCACCGAGCTTCGGGCTGAGGTCCATGAGCGCCGAGAGTTTCTTCGCGCCCAGGGTCCGGAGCTTCTCCACCAGGGGAACGGCATGGTCCAGCAGGACGGGTTGCGTCACGTCCTTCACCGCAGGTGTTTCGCGGGCGAGGTCCTTGGCGGGAGAGAGAAGCACGATCATGGTCGCCAAAATACGGGCCTGCCGACCCCATGGCCGCTGCACGCGATCCGCAGCGGCACGGCATCCCTGCGGTCGCCCTGGAGTGCCCGGAACGGTCCGTCCAAGCGCCGCCGTATCCACCGCCCGGTGTTGCCGTCGGATCCCGCCCTTGTTCGTCGACGGGACCGCAACGCTGGTCGAAAGTCCACATCCAAGGGCCACCGCGCCCGTAGGACCGAACGAGCAGAAGCACAGGCGCGATGGACGGAACGGTACACCGGAACATGCGGGGACGGCAGGCGCGGGCGGCCCTCCTGGCAACCCTGCTGATGGCGGCCTCCCCGGTGGCCGCCACGCACATCAGCGGCGGCGAGATCTTCTACGAATGCCTGGGGAACGATCAGTATGCGGTGACGGTGATCGTGTACCGCGACTGCTTCGGTGTCCCGCTGGACAACACGATCGACCTGGTGTTCGACAGTCCGTGCGACAGCTTCACGGTGACGCTGGACACGCCGTCGCCGGTGGAGCTTTCGCAACTGTGCGACCTGGAGCTGCCCAACAGCACCTGCAACGGCGGCACCCTGCCGGGCATCGAACAATACACCTACACCACGGTAGTGACCCTTCCGCCGTGCGCAACCTGGACGATCGGATGGATCGGCCGCAACCGCAACGCCGCGGTGGCCAACCTGGTGGACCCCGACGACGAGGCGATGTTCATCGCCACCACGTTGAACAACACGGTGGACCCCTGCGACAACAGCCCGGTGCTCACCAACATCGCCAGCCCGTACGTATGCCTGAACTATCCGGTGACGTACAGCTACGGCGGCTTCGATCCCGACGGCGACTCCCTGAGCTACGCACTGGTGGACGCCCTTGACGAGTTCGGCCAACCGATCGCCTACATCGCGCCCTACACGGGGACCCAGCCCATCGCCGGCCTCACCCTGGACCCGGTGACGGGCCTGCTCAGCTTCACCCCGATGCTGGCCGGCAACTGGGTGGTGGTGGTGGAAGTGAGCGAGTGGGACGCGATGGGCAACCTGATCGGCACGGTGATGCGCGACATGCAGTTCATCGCCTATCCGTGCTCGAACGTGCCGCCCGACCCGGCCACCGGCACCATCAACGGATTCTCCGGCACGGCCGTGCAGACCGGCCCCAACAGCGTGGAGGTGTGCGAGTCGGGATCGTTCTGCATGAGCTTCGACATCGCCGACCTCAACGCGGCGAACGTGCTGGAGGCCACCACCAACCTGCAGCAGAACCTGCCCGGCGCCACCTTCTCCTACACCGGCACCAACCCCATCACCTGCACGGTGTGTTGGAACGGCCAGCCCGGCACCTCGGGCTTCTTCCCCTTCATCGTGCAGGTCAACGACGGCGCCTGCCCCATCCCGGCGGTGCAGACCTATGTCTATGCCATCACCGTGCTGCCGGGCATGGCCATCACCGTGGACGCCGTGGATGAGAGCTGTGCCGGTCAGCTGGACGGTCAGGTGTCCGTCAACGTCACCGCGGGCACGGGCCCCTTCCAATACACCTGGGCCGGCCTGCCGGACACCACGGCCTCGGTGCAAGTGGGTGCGGGCAGTTACGCCGTCACCGTCACCGATGCCAACGGCTGCGTGTCGCAGCCCGCGACCGCGGTGGTGAACGCGCAGGCCCAGCCGAACCAGGCCGATGCGGGTCCCGACCAGCTGGGCTGCCCGGATGCCCTTCCCCTTGTGCTCACGGGCTCCGTGACCAACGCCACCGGCGGTGTCTGGAGCGGGGGCCAGGGCGCCTTCAGCGGCAGCGGGCTCATCGTCACCTATCAGCCCACGGCCAACGAGTTCGCGGCCGGCGGCGTGGACCTGATCCTGACGACCACCGGCAACCCGCTGTGCGCGGCCGCCGTGGACACGGTGCACGTGGTGTTGAGCGACGACCTGCTCAACGCAACGGTGGCCGGCCAGGACGTGCTGTGCAACGGCGGGGCCACGGGCGCGGCGACCTTCCAGCCGGTGCTGCCGGGCATGAGCTTCGTGTGGAGCGCGCCCGGCGCGCCCACCACGCCGCAGGCCACGGGCCTACCGGCGGGCACGTACAGCATCACCGTGGCCGATGCGGCGGGCTGCGACACCAC
>JABWBQ010000089.1 GCA_013360395.1 Flavobacteriales bacterium | reverse complement strand
GGGGGCCGGTGCCGCGGGGGCCTGCGCCTGCGCGGGGGGCGGCGCGGCCGCGGCTTCCGAAAGGAGCTTGGTGATGTCCTCGCCCGCCTTGCCGAACACCGCCAGCAGGCTGTCCACCGGCGCAGCGGATCCCTCCGGCACGCCGATGTGCAGCAACACCCCGTCGTGGAAGCTCTCGAACTCCATGGTGGCCTTGTCGGTCTCGATCTCGGCAAGGATCTCGCCGCTCTTCACCTTGTCCCCCACCTTCTTATGCCACTTGGCCACCACGCCCTCGGTCATGGTGTCGCTCAGCTTGGGCATGCGTACGATCTCGGCCATTGTGTTCGGGTTGGTTCACCACAGAGGCACAGAGACCACGGAGAAGAGCGCATTCCCTCTGTGCCCTCCGTGCCGCTGTGGTGAGATCATTCTCAGTCCTTGATGAACGGATAATCCGGTGTCTTGTACACGTCCTCCCACAGCTCCTTCGCCTCGGGCAGCGGGCTTTCCTCGGCGAACTTCACGGCCTCCTCCACCTCCTTCCGGATCGCCTCGTCCATGGCCTCCAGTTCGGCCTCGGTGGCCCACTTGTTCCGCAGCAGCGTGCCCCGCACGTCCTCGATGGGGTCCTGTTGCTTGTACTGCTCCACCTCCTCCTTGGTGCGGTACTTCTGCGGGTCGCTCATGCTGTGGCCGCGGTACCGGTAGGTCTTGATCTCCAGCAGGTAGGGGCCGTTGCCTGCGCGGCAATGGGCACAGGCCTTGGCGATGGCGGCGTGCACGGCCTCGCAGCGCATGCCGTCCACGGGCTCGCCGGGCATGTCGTAGCTCTCGCCCAGGGTGTACAGTTCGCGCACGTTGCTGGTGCGCTCCACGCTGGTGCCCATGGCGTACTGGTTGTTCTCGATGATGAAGACCACCGGGAGCTTCCAGGTCATGGCCATGTTGAAGGTCTCGTGCAGGATGCCCTGGCGCACGGCGCCGTCGCCCATCATGCAGAGGGTGACCTGCTTGCCGCCGCGGTACTTGTCGGCGAAGGCGATGCCGGCGCCCAGGCCGATCTGCCCGCCCACGATGCCGTGCCCGCCGAACAGGTGGCGCCCCTTGTCGAAGTAGTGCATGCTGCCGCCCTTGCCCTTGCTGGTGCCGGTGGTGCGGCCGTAGAGCTCGGCCATCACGCGGTGGGGTGTCTCCCCCAGCACCAGCGGGTGGCAGTGGTCGCGGTAGCCGGTGATGATCCGGTCGTCCTGGCCCATGGCCGTGACCATGCCGGCCAGGATGGCCTCCTGCCCGATGTAGAGGTGGCAGAAGCCGCCGAACTTCTGCATGGTGTACAGCTGCCCGCACTTCTCCTCGAAGCGGCGCATCAGCAGCATGTCCTTGAACCAGCGCCGGTAGGTCTCCGGGGTGTGTCCGCCATCGGCCGGGCGGGCGTTCCTCTTGGCGGGCGAGGCGGTCTTGGTGGGCATGGGCGGGGCCTTCGTGGGGCACCAAAGATAGCCCGTGGGCCGCAGCCGGTCAGCGCTTCAGGAAGCTGCCGTCGAAGGACAGTGGCAGCAGGCTGTCGGCGCTGAAGGTCTCCAGCACGGGCCCGCGCACCACGCCCATCAGCAGGCGCAGGGGCGAGCCCTGGCGGTGCTCCTGCTCCAGGAGGGCCTGGCGGCAGATGCCGCAGGGCGTCACCGGGTCGCGGCCCTTGAGCTGGGGCACCACGATGGCCATGCACTCCACCACCCCCTTGGGCAGCACGCACAGGGCCGCGTGCAGCGCCGCACGCTCCGCGCAGATGCCCGCCGGGAAGCTGGCGTTCTCCTGGTTGCTACCCGGCACCACCTCCCCGCTCTCCAGCCGCAGCGCCGCACCCACCTTGAAGCGCGAATAACGCGCGTAGGCGTTGGCCGCCGCACGCCGCGCCAGCTTCAGCAGCTCCTGGTCCTCGGGGGGCAGCGCGCCCCACGACGGATGGTGCATGTACACGGTGGTCACCTTGCGCGTGGTGGACATGGGCCGGGGAAGGGTGCCCGAAGGTAGAGGCTATCTCAAAAACACCCTTTGGGCTGCGCGAGGGTCTTTCGCGCCCATGCTTCGTTGTGAAAAGCCTTACAGAGCTACCGGCTATGCTCGGTTCTCACGCCTCGCCTGGACGCGAAATGCCGCTCGCTCGCTTCCAAAAGCATTCTTGAGGTAGCCTCTGGAGGCTATCTCCTTACGGCGTCGCGTGCGGCAGCGCCCGACCGGCCGGACGCCCTCGAAGCCGGGTGCCGCACGCAGCCGCACCGATCCATAGCTTTGGCGGCCCCGATGGAGACCCTGCCCGAGCTGCTGGAGCACTTCCCGCCCATCACCCTGGCGGAGATGGACGGAGTGCGGCTGCAGGACCGCATGGACACCAAGTACGTGTTCGCGCGCACCCTGCTGCCCGTGGTGCTGCAGGACATGCGGCCCCACTACCGGTTGCTGGTGGTGGACGGGGAGCGCGGCGGCCGCTACCGCTCGCTGTACTTCGACACGCCGGGCCTGCGCGACTACCACGACCACCACAACGGCCGCACGTTGCGCCGCAAGGTGCGCTTCCGCCAGTACGTGGGCAGCGGGCTCTGCTTCCTGGAGGTGAAGCGCAAGACCGGCGCGGGCCGTACGGACAAGCACCGCATGAAGGTGCCCGCCATCGCCCAGGCCCTGGCCGGCGAGCAGGCCGCCTTCGTGGCCACGGCCTCGCGCAGCACCGAAGCGCTGGTGCCCGTGCTGTGGAACGGCTTCACCCGCCTCACCTTCGTGCACCGCACGCGTGCCGAAAGGCTCACCATCGACTTGGACCTGCGCTTCAGCCTGGCCACCGCCCCGGGGCAGGAGGCCGCCCTGGAGGGCATCGTGGTGGCCGAGCTCAAGCAGGGGCGCGCCGACCGCGGATCGCCCTTCGCGCAGGCCATGCGCGCCCACGGCATCCGGCCCGCCGGCATGAGCAAGTACTGCGTGGGCCTGCTGCACCTCCTGCCCACCCTCAAGCACAACCGCTTCAAACCGGTGCTCCGCCACCTGGGCCGCCTGCGCCAGGCCGCCTGAACCCCGCCGCCATGATGACCATGAAGCTCTTCGGAATGCGCGTCTTCCACGAGGACATGTGGGAGCTGCTCTTCAAGTTCGCCCTGGACGCCGCCGTGCTCTTCATCCTCATCCGGCTCATCTACTACCCCATCCACCGCAAGCGCGATTACCTCTTCACCTACTTCCTGTTCAACATCCTGATCTTCTTCCTGTGCGTGCTGCTGAACAACGTGAAGCTGAGCATCGGCTTCGCCTTCGGCCTCTTCGCCATCTTCGGCATCCTGCGCTACCGCACCGAGCAGATCAGCATCAAGGACATGACCTACCTGTTCGCGGTGATCAGCCTGGCGGTGATCAACGCGCTGGTGAGCAAGAAGATCAGCCTGTCCGAACTGCTGTTCACCGACGGCATGATCCTGCTGGTGACCTATGCGCTGGAACACCTGTGGCTCACCCGGCACGAGGCCATGCGGCTGCTGCTCTACGACCGGGTGGACCTCATCCGCCCCGATCGGCGCCAGGAACTGTACGACGACATCAAGGAGCGCATGGGCATCCACGTGAGCCGCGTGGAGGTGGGCCGCACCGACCTGCTGCGCGATGTGGCCGAGCTGCGTGTGTTCTACTACGACGATGAGCAGCCGCACGGCACCGCCACGGAGATGGCCGCCGACGACGGCGACGATTAGTCTGCCGCTCCCCGGGTCCATCAACCATCTCCGACCCGCGCTCGCCGTCCTGCCGCGTTGGAACATTCCGCCGCTGCGCCCGCTACGCCGCGCATGGTCCGTCTTGCTTGCATACGGAACAGGGGCGGTGCTGCGGAACGATCACGACGGTGAGGTCAAGGATACCTCAAGTGCAAAATGCCCGGGCGGATCGGCCTGCGCCCTGGTGCGCAGTGGTATCAGGCGCCCTGGAGCAGGGCCACGGCGTAGGCACAGGCGCCCTCCTCGCGGCCCACGAAGCCCAGCTTCTCGTTGGTGGTGGCCTTGATGCCCACGGCCTCCTCCTCCACGCCCAGGATCGGGGCGAGGGCCCGCTTCATGGCCGGGATGTGCGGCTTGATGCGCGGGCGTTCCAGCACCAGGCTGCAGTCCACGTTGCCCACGCGCCAGCCGCGCTCGGCCACCAGGCGCACCACCTCGCGCAGCAGCACCTTGCTGTCGGCGTCCTTCCAGCGCGGGTCGGTGTCGGGGAAGTGATGGCCGATGTCCGGGAGCCCCGCGGCCCCCAGCAGGGCGTCGCACAGGGCGTGCAGCAGCACGTCGGCGTCGCTGTGGCCCGCCAGGCCCGTACCGTGGTCGATGCGCACACCGCCCAGCCACAGGGGCCGCCCTTCGGCCAGCCGGTGCACGTCGTATCCGAAGCCGACCCGGAAGCGCATCACTCGGCCTCCTTCTTCTTCTTCTTGCTCTTGTCGAAGTTGAACCCGAGGGTGAACCGCAGCGTGTTGGCCAGGGGGCTGCGCTGCGTGTTGGCGATCAGGTAGCTCAGGTCGATCGAGAAGATGCTGTACCGCACCCCCGCGCCGAGGGTGAAGTACTTGCGGTTGCCCTTGGTGTAGTGCTCCCAGAAATAGCCGGCGCGGAAGGCGAACTGCTTGGCGTACCAGTATTCCAGCCCGCCGCCCAGGTTGATCTCGCGCAGCTCCTCCTTGGTCCTGCTCCCGCTCACCAGCTGACCGTTCTGGTCGTACCACCCCGGCGCATCGCTGAAGCTCTGGAACACGCCCTCGGCCACCCCCACGTTGGGGTCCTTGCCGCTGGCGATCACGAACTGGCCGGTGGTGGGGTCCACCACGTAGTTGCCGGCGCTGTCCAGCTCGTAGATCGGCGGGGTGGGCACCAGCAGCTTGTTGGCGTCGAAGTGCACGCTGATGCTGTTGTAGTCGTCGATGTCGTAGGTGAAGCGGGGCCCCAGGCGCAGGTTGATGGGGATGAAGTCGCGCCGGGCGGTCTCCGAGTACGACATCTTGGCACCGATGTTGGAGATGTTCAGGCCGAAGGCGAAGGTGCCTGTGCGGTCGCCCACATACATGTCGGGCTTCTGGTAATAGAAGGACACGTCCGCCGCCACCGACTGGCCCGCCTTGGTGTTGGCGTTGTTCACGTTGAGCCCGCCGGTGAGGTTGCTGTTGACGTAGCGCACGGCCAGGCCGCCGCTGAAGTAGTCGCTGAACTGCTGGGCGAAGGCCACATCCACGGCGAACTCGGCCGGCTTGAACTCGCGGATGGGGTTGCCGTTCTGGTCGGTGAACTGGATGCTGCCCAGGTCGAAATAGCGCAGCGAGCCGCCGATGGCCGTCTTCTTGTTGCTCAACCGCCCGTAGCCCGCCAGGTAGGCCAGGCTCATGTCGGGCACCAGGTTGCGCAGCCAGGGGCTGAAGCTGATGTGGAACTCCCCGTCGTTGGGGGCGAAGGCCAGCTTGGCCGGGTTCCAGTGGATCGAGTTGGCGTCCGGCGAGATGGCCACCCCGGCATCGCCCATGCCGCCCGCCCGGCTGTCCACCGAGATCATCAGGAAGGGCACCGCCGTGGTGATGGTGTTGAGGTCCTGGCCGCAGGGCTGGCCGGTCACCTGGTTGATGCAGTCGGAGCTTACCTGTGCGAGGGACCAGAACGGAAGGGAGACCGCGCCAACGGCAAGGGGCAGGCGCCTCAGGGACAGGGAATGACGCATCAGGGTCGGGGTCTGCGGAAAAAGGACGGCAAATATACGCGGGCGGGCCCGCCGATATTGTGTGCCGATCACCTGAGGATCACGAGCTTCTCGAGCTTCTCGGCGCGGGCGCCCTCGGGGGTCAGCACGCTGAGGCGGTACACATAGACCCCGCGGCCCAGCTTGTCGCCGTGGTCGTCGCAGCCGTCCCAGGCCAGGGGCTCGCTGCGGAAGCCCTCGCAGGCCAGCTGCCGGTCGATGGTCTTCACCAGGCGGCCGGCGGCGGTGAACACCTGCACCTGCACGTCCAGGGTGGAGCAGGGCCGGTTGTGCTCGAAAAAGAACTGGGTCCGGGTGGTGAAGGGGTTGGGGTAGTTCAGCACGTGCTCCAGGGCCAGTTCGGCGCTGGGGGCCACCACGAACTCGGTGCCCGCCTCGGACGAGTTGTTGAACACGTCCCAGGCCTTCACCTGCAGGGTGTGCGTGCCTTCGGCCAGGTCGTCGAAGCGGTAGCGGGCCGTGCCGCTGCGGTAGGTGTCCAGGTCGGCTTCGTACAGGTCGTTCAGCACCACGGCCCGGTCGGTGTTGCCGTCCAGCACCGCCACCAGATCGTGGCCGATGCTGCTGCCCATGGTGTTGATGCCGTTGGTGTCGAAGAGCTTCACCAATAGCAGGGGGTCCTCGTTGGTGATGCCCCCGCGCACGAAGCGGTCGTCGTTCATGTACACCCGGATATCGGGCCCGGCGGCGTCCAGGGCCACGTCGGTGGCGGTGCCGCCCACCAGCGGCTCCTCGGTGGCGCCGCAGCCGTTGTCCCCCGTGCTCTCCACGTAGCAGCTGATGCGGCCCGGCCCCACCAGGTAGTTGATGTCCTTGGGCACCACGAAGGCGAAGCTGAACTGCCCGCCGGTCACGGTGGCCATGCCCCGGTGGATGATGTTCTTGCGCAGGCTGAAGGGGAAGGGCGAGCCACCGTCGTTGGCCAGCGTCTGCTGCTGCACCCGCTTGTCGAACACCGTGGGGATCACCCGGCCGTCGAAGCCGGTGAGCACGTTGCCGTCGCCGTCCACCACTTCCCCGGCGATGCGCACGGTGGCCAGCGCCTTCAGGGTGTCCACCGGGTTGCCCAGGGTGTCGGTGACGGCCGTGATGCGCACCGCGCGGCGGGGCATGGCCAGGCGCAGGCTCGGGTCGCCCAGCAGGGTGAAGTTGCGGTGGTTCACCTGCGAGGGCTGCGCCGTGGTGATGTCCACCTTGGTGCGGCGGAACACATCGCCCAACGTGGCCGGACGCCCCTGCTCGTCCAAGGGCTCGAACACGTGGTCGTAGAAGTCCTGGGACAGGGCGAAGTTCTGGTTGCTGTAGGCGATGCGCGTGGTGGTCATCAGGGCGATGCCGCCGCCACGGGCGTTGAGCAGCACGTATTCCCCGGCCGAGGTGCGCGCCGGATCGTCCCACCGGCTGAATTCGCACGTGGCCGTCATGAACAGCGGCAGCCGGTCGGCGTTGGTCCAGCCCAGGATGGTGGAGTTGTCCAGGAAACGCTCGTGGGCCCAGCCCACTTCACCGCCGTGGCCCACGTAGTTCACCAGCAGGGCGCCGCGCTGCACCCCGTCGCGCAGGTCGGCCTGCGCCTCGAAGTAGCGCTCGCCCCCAGGGGTGCTGGTCTGCTGGTAGGCGTCCAGGTACACCTTGTTGAGGTTGAAGCAGGGGTGCTCGTTCTCCACGGCCGTGGCCAGCGCGTCGCTCTGGCTCATGTGGATGGTGCTCTCGAACACGTCGCCCTCCTGGTCGTCGCTGGCGAAGAGCAGCCAGGTGCGCCAGTCGTTGATGCCGCCGTCGTTGCCCACGGCGCACTGGGCCCCCTCGCCGTCCATCAATTGCAGCTTGTCGTAGTTCAGGATCTTGTCCGCCATCTCCTGGGCCTGTGCGATGGAGCTTACCGGGATGCGGCCCACGCCGATGTCCACCAGATCGCCTTGGTATTCCCCTTCGTCGTCGTCCAGCAGGGCGAAGTAGTCGTCCGAACAATAGCTCAGGCTGGCGTGCCACGAGTTGGCCGTCTGGTAGCTGGGGATGTGGCTTTGGTTGCTGAGGGCGCGGTTCAGGTTGTTGTAGGAGCCGTCGCCGAACAGCAGCAGATAGCGCGGCATCAGCGCCGCGTCGGTGCCGGCGCGGTCGTAGAGCATCTTCATGTAGCGCTTGATGGCCGTGGCGTCGCGCATGCCCGAGGAGAATTCGTTGTACACCTGCTGCGGGCTCACCAGCACCACCTGCAGGCCCTCGCTCGCGCGGCGGTCGGCGATCCGCTGGGCGGCCGGGCGGAAGGCGTCCGGGGCCACGATCACCAGGTCGGTGGGCAGGGCCGTGGCGTGCAGGTCCTGGTTGGGCACCGGGCCAGCGGCGGTCGGGGTGGGCAGGCCCGTGCTGCGGAAGGCCACGAACCGCCGCAGGGTGTCGGTGTGCACGCGGAACAGCTTCTGGCTGCCGTTGTCGGCGAAGGGCACGCCCACCGCGGCGGAAGGATCGGTGATGTCCCAGATCCGCAGCGCCCCGGCGGCCTGGTCCAGCACGAAGTCGGTCACCTCCCCGGGCCCCACGCTGGTCAGGTCCTGGAAATCCATCTGGTTGCCCACCAGCTTGAGGTCGCGGCGCGCGTTCAGCTCCAGGAAGTTCATCCAGCCCATGGAGGTGGCCGGGTTGTGCTTGTTGAAGGTGACCGTGATGGGCAGGTTGTTACCCGTGGCGTTGAAGCAGAAGGTGTGGCGGGTGGACTTGGCCTGCTCGCCGGTGTAGCCGGTGGGCACCCCGGGCACCGTCACGGTGCTGTCCAGCGTCGCGCCCGAGACCACCCGCCAGGTGCTGGCATTGCCCGTGCCCACGGTGCGCGACAGCACGTCCATCACCAGGCAGGCCGGTTCCTGCGCACGCAGGAAGGGCACCGCGAAGTTGTATGAATAGGTGGTGGTCAGGTCGTACACATCCCCGAAGAGAACGCGGCCCGACTTCAGCAGGGTGACGGCGTCCTCCTCGATGAACTGCCGGTCGTCGAACGCGGTGCTGGTGCGCGTGGCCGGGTCGGTCACCTCGGGCAGGGTGCCTACGCGCACGGCCGGCTCCACCCCGATGCCCACGAAATAGGAGGCCGAGTCAGAGAACACGTGCTTGCTGTGCTGGTAGCGGCCCGTGCCCCCGTCCCACGTCCACTTGTGCGGACCGGTGGCATAGAAGAGGATGCGGTCCCCGGGGCCGAAACTGCCGTCGCCGCCGTCCTCCATCACCACGGCGTTGGCCACCAGGTCCGTGGCCGGGAGCGCGTTGTTCTCGAAGGGGAGCATGCCGTGGTGGCGGCCGTAGAGGTTCACCTGGTCGCTGGGCACTTCGCCGGCCAGGCCCATGCCCTGCAGCAGCTCGAAGGGCAGGGCGTGGACCCCGTCCTTGGTGAGCTGCACCCGGTACCATTCGCCCGAGGCCAGCTTGGAGGAGGGCGGATAGCTCTTGGGCATGCCGGGCGGCACGCCCCCGCGGCCTTCCACGATGGAAAGGGTGTAGCTGGTGAGGCGTTCCCATTGCCCCGTGCCGGCATTGCGCCGGTAGGGATGGATGTCCACCACGGCCATGGGCCGCTTGCGTTCATGCGCCAGGCGCGTCGTCACGGGGGGCTGCGTCCACGCGGGGTCCAGGCCGGGCAGGGAGGCCACCTCGTCGCGGCCCATGGGCACGTAGGTGGTGGCCGTGAGGTGGGCCGAGAAGGAGGTGGTGCCGGCGCCCAGGGGCCGCACTTCATGGAAGTAGGGCAGGTCCTGCCGGGCGGGGTCCAGGTGCATGGCACGCGCGGGAGCGGCGGCCGATGCCCGCTCGGTCACCACGCGCTCGTCGGAGCGGGTGTTGGCGGGGGCTG
>JABWBQ010000139.1 GCA_013360395.1 Flavobacteriales bacterium | reverse complement strand
AGCAGCTCGGGCAGGCAGAAGCGCAGGGTGTTCTCGTCGCCCACCACGGCCCGTCGGCCTTCGGCGCCCGGCCCGGTGAGCCACGCGTCCAGGGCGGCCAGGGCATCCGCGCCCAGCACCACCGGGCGGCCCGCCGCCATGACCGAACGCATATCCGCGTGCCTGCGCCGCATCCTACTTTCGCCCCGCTCCCGGGCCGCGTCCAAAGGAACGCAACTCCGGCCAGCACCCATGGCGACCCCTTCCACCGGCACGCCGGCCGCCGCCCGGCCCCACACCCTGCCCGACCTCACCGACACGCGCATCGCCTTCCGCCAGTACACGGACCGGGGATTGTTGCGCGCCTACTGGCTCTTCCGCATCATCGGGGTGCCGTGGATGAACGCGACGGGCCGTGGTCTCAGCCAGCTGGCCCTCACCTTGCACCTGCCCATCAAGGGGCTCATCAAGGCCACCATCTTCAAACACTTCTGCGGCGGCGAGACCATCGAAGAGAGCCTGGTCACCGCACAGAAGCTGGGCGACGCCGGATTGGGCACCATCCTGGATTACAGTGTGGAAGGCCAGGAGGACGATCGGACGCTGGACCGCACCACCGAGGAGATCCTGCGCACCGTGGCCATGGCCGCCCAACGCAAGGACATCCCCTTCAGCGTCTTCAAACCCAGCGGCATCGCCCCCCTGGCCATTTGGGAGGCCGTGAGCGAAGGACGGACCTTGACCGCCGACGAGGCGCGCGAATGGGAGCGGGTGCAGCAGCGCATGGCCCGCATCTGTGAGGCCGGCGCCAAGGCCGGGGTGCCTGTGCTGGTGGACGCCGAGGAGGTGCGCACCCAGCCGGCCATCGATGCCCTGGTGGAGCGCATGATGGAGCGCCACAACCGCGAACGTGCCATCGTGTACAACACCGTGCAGCTCTACCGGCACGACCGGCTGGCCTTCCTCAAGGCGGCCGAGGCACGGGCAGCGGCAGGAGGCTACCACCTGGGGCTGAAACTGGTGCGCGGGGCCTACATGGAAATGGAACGCGAACGCGCCGCCGCCCAAGGGGTCCCCTCGCCCATCCATGCCGACAAGGCGGCGGTGGACCGCGACTACGACGAGGCCCTGCGCCACTGCGCCGATCACCTGGACCACGTGGCCGTGATGGTGGGCACGCACAACGAACAGAGCAGCCTGCTGATGGCCCGCCTGATGCAGGAACGCGGCCTGGCTCCCGACGATCCGCGGGTATGCTTCGCCCAGCTGCTGGGCATGAGCGACAACATCAGCTACAACATGGCCGATGCCGGGTACCGCGTGGCCAAGTACGTGCCCTATGGCCCCGTGCGACAGGTGCTGCCCTACCTCATCCGCCGTGCCGAAGAGAACAGCAGCGCCGCCGGCCAGATGAGTCGCGAGCTGAAGATGATCGTGGCCGAACGCAAGCGCCGGGCGCGGGTCAGGTGAGGGTGGTGAGAATGGCGAGAATGGTGAGAGTGGTGAGAATGGTGAGAATGGTGAGAGTGGTGAGAATGGTGAGAATGGTGAGAGTGGTGGGGGCTGTCTCGTCCTGAAAAAAGTTGACAGGTTAAAGGTGTTGGTCCTGTGTTAGGGTTGCAATTTCAGGTTGGTCCTGTTCGAGGTTGACATGGGCGTA
>JABWBQ010000088.1 GCA_013360395.1 Flavobacteriales bacterium | reverse complement strand
CAGGCGGGCGGCCTCGAGCGCCGTGGCGTCCATGGCCCCGCGCAGCCGCTCCTGCAGGTCCGGGGGGAAGGGCTCGGTGCGCGCCCGGTCGATGCGGCCCGTCCACCGGCCGGCGTCGTGCACGAAACTGCAGAGCGCCAAGTCCAGGCCGTCCAGCGAACTGCCGGACATGACGCCGATCACCCGGGCCGGAAGCGCGGCATCGCCCACCATGGCGGCGAAGGTATCCGCTACCTTTGCCACCCCGCACCAGCGGCCACAAACAACCAGCCATGGACGTGCTCTCCGGAACCGCGATGAACTTCGAGCTCACCGAGGAACAGAAGGCCGTGCGCGACGCCGCGCGCGACTTCGCCCAGAACGTGCTGAAGCCCGGGGTGATCGAACGCGACCGCGAACAGCGCTTCCCCAAGGATGAGATCCGGCAGCTGGGCGAGCTCGGCTTCCTGGGCATGATGGTGAGCCCCGAGTACGGCGGCGGCGGCATGGATGCCATCAGCTACGTGCTGGCCATGGAGGAGATCAGCAAGGTGGACGCCAGCTGCAGCGTGGTGATGAGCGTGAACAACAGCCTGGTGTGCTGGGGCTTGGAGACCTTCGGCAACGAGGAGCAGAAACAGAAGTACCTGGTGCCCCTGGCCAAGGGCGAGAAGATCGGCGCCTTCTGCCTCAGCGAGCCCGAGGCCGGCAGCGACGCCACCAGCCAGCGCACCACCGCCATCGACAAGGGCGACCACTACCTGCTCAACGGCACCAAGAACTGGATCACCAACGGCGGCACCGCCAGCACCTACCTGGTGATGGCGCAGACCGACGTGGCCAAGGGCCACAAGGGCATCAACTGCCTCATCGTGGAGAAGGGCATGCCCGGCTTCACCGTGGGCGCCAAGGAGGACAAGCTGGGCATCCGCGGCAGCGACACGCACACGCTGATGTTCCAGGATGTGAAGGTGCCCAAGGCCAACCGCATCGGCGCGGACGGCTTCGGCTTCACCTTCGCCATGAAGACGCTCTCCGGCGGCCGTATCGGCATCGCCGCCCAGGCCTTGGGCATCGCCAGCGGCGCCTACGAGCTGGCCCTCGCCTACAGCAAGGAACGCAAGGCCTTCGGCAAGCCCATCAGCGAACACCAGGCCATCCAGTTCAAGCTGGCCGACATGGCCACGGAGATCGAGGCCGCCCGCCTGCTCTGCCTCAAGGCCGCCTGGCTGAAGGACCAGCACCTGGACTACGACAAGGCCAGCAGCATGGCCAAGCTCTTCGCCAGCGAGGTGGCCATGAAGACCACCGTGGAGGCCGTACAGATCCATGGCGGCTACGGGTACGTCAAGGAGTACCACGTGGAACGCCTGATGCGCGACGCCAAGATCACGCAGATCTACGAGGGCACCAGCGAGGTGCAGCGCATCGTGATCGGGCGGAGCGTGTTGAAGGAAGGGTAGGAGGGGCGCCCCCTGGGCTCAGAGCGACCGGAATTGCCTTTGGTGGCTGGGACCGCCAGGGGAGCATTCCAAGGCTTGCGCGGCGGCCTGCATAGCTGCGCAACGGGGTTGGGCGTACGCAAGTACCTTGGAGAGTGTGGTCAGTCGGCGTTGAACGGTTGGATATTGCCCAAGGCGGGGCATCTCAGCACTATCGTTCATTTGGAAAGCTTAATTTGGATATAGTATAAAAGTGCCATCGAAGCACGTCACCACCGCATTTACATAACCTTGTTATGTGCCGTTATTCTTCTCGTCATTCTTTACTCGCAATAATTGTTGTCAAGCGATTTACAATTTGATTGAATTTGATCGTCATGCCATTAGCCTCTAATTGTCCAACCACTTCACTTGTCAAAAGTCTGACTTTCTTATAAGTGCTAACTTTTTGTATCCAAACATCATCAGTTCTCTCGTACAAAAGGTCGGTTACATTTACAAATTCGTCTTCATAATCAAGAATGCACGTCAAGATTTTGGTGTCATCACTTTTTACAGGAATAAATCTGTCTATTCCTGCCAGTTTAGTCGAGTAGTCACGAAATGAAAGAATGATTTTTCCATTATTATCCAATGACTTTACAATATCTAGTATAAAAGTTTTTACTTCAGTTTTACTGCCCAAATGCGATAAAGTGTCTCCACAGCAAATGATCAATTCTGGTTTGTCGGCAAATGCTACTACATTTTTAATGTCGTCTTTGATCACTGTAACATCTAGATCGTATGCATTTACTTTAAGCTCGTCCAAAAGCTGTTGGTTAAAGTCAATTGCCAAAACTTTGAAGCCAACCTCTGCAAGTGGAATACTTTGAAGTCCGTGTCCCGCTCCAAGGTCAATAGCAATCTTATTTGATGTTGGCTTAATAAAATTATCAGTAAGAAAACGTTTGAATTCATTTGTTTTCGTATGAAAATCGCCAGTCATCCATGAATAGAAGTGTCCTAGGTGGTTGTCATAATGTTCTTTTACTGTCATCTTTCTACTCAATTGTTGGTCGTCCGAATGGCAGTTAACATTGGATAAACGATGATCGTCGTTTATTCGAGCCGGTTGTTGAAGGGTTGCTGTTTCGATTTATCGCGCTGGAAGGGTGGAAATGCGAACGAATGGCCGACGAACACGTCAAAGGTCATCGAGCGCATCCAAGGGGGTTGATGATGCGCTGGAGGTACTTGGAGCTGACATGGGTGTACACTTCGGCAGGCTCTGTGCAACGGATCTCGGTGGTCTTGCTGCAGGCGTGTCCTAACAAGGTCTGAAAATAGCGCGGATCGGTTCCCTGCTCCCCATGTTGGGTGGTAATGGCTATGCATGGAGCACCGCACCGTGAATCGATCTCTCCCACGTTCCCGGCGGTGATCGGCCATCTGACATTGTGGTCGGGCGCAGCGTGCTGAAGGAGGGGTAGGAGGGACGCCCCTTGGGCCGCGGGGCCAAGAAGCGCTTCACCTCCAGTACTGAGTTGCCGAACTTTTTGGAAGCCTACACTTGCTGTTGAAGATCTCGGAACAAGCTCCGAGTATTGAACCTGAATGAGATCCCGTCTTCGAAGATCCACCGACCAATTGGAGGTGTGTTCCTTGCTCGATTTGATCATGTTCCAAAAGCTTGTGTTCCATTGCTTTTCCAGAACACAATTGTTGAACAGATGGTGATGACCCATAGAAGAATGACAAAGGTGATCATTGGAAAATTCGGTAGGGCGGCCGAGACTATGGAAATTGAAATGTTGTAGAAGGCATGCAGTATGATGGAAAGGAGAATACTTCCACGGGTTCCATAATAAAGCACCGTATACAATATCGACAATGGAGTGACCAGGATCAAGTATTGAATCAAATATACCGTCGCAAAAGAAAGACCATCCGTCAATGTTGACGTGAGCACCGTTTGCCAGAATAGAGTCCCCGTATGCCAGGCCGCCCACAATATGGCAACAAGAATGCTTGAGGTCAGAAAATTGAGCCGCCGCTGCAGGTGGTTCAACGCAAATCCGCGCCAGCCGATCTCTTCGGAGAGCCCTCCGTTGGTGAGCGCCAAGACCAGGAATATGACCCCGGTCTCGATGGGGCCATTTTGCATGAACGAAACCAACCGGGTGATCACTCCCATGGATGGGGTGAATCCATTTGTTCGATCAATGAAATTGCTATCCCAGTTCCGAAGTTGGGAGAGATCGTATGTCGTTTGAAAGAACACCATGTCAATTGCAATGGACAGAGCAATAGCCAATGGTGTAATGAATATGGCGAACAAGTACCATGAAAGCCTTGTTCGCCATATGAGTATTCGGCTCAACAGAAGCTTTATGCCTTTTGATCCCGATATTGCTGCGGTAATTGCAATGGCGGAGATCGAAGGACCAAATTCGGCTATCCAAATTATTTCTGAGGGAATGGAAACTTTCAATAATCCAATCTTTGAAGCCGTGTATGGGATCCATCCGGCCCACGATATCAAGAGAGATACAATGAAAAACGACAGTATTGGATATCTTCTTGTTATCGATAGCATTTTCCTATGATGATGAAATTTGATCCATGGTAAGGCACATGGATGAATTTGGATCGTAGATCAGATAAGGTAATACAGCAAGAAATGGGTTGGTTTCATTTGGTTGCTTGCCGGGTAAAAGGCATAAGCGAGGCCGTTGGCCGGCGGACCGGAACAGATGGGGAATGACCATTCGATCTCATTGGCACTACATTTCCGTAAGTGGTAACTCCATTCGAGGTCAATGGCCTTGGGGCGTGGTCAACCGTGAACTCCCATGGCCAGCGGGTTGCACGTCCCCGATCGGTCACGAAGATAGGGGAGGCCCATGCTCCGGGTTCCCCAAAGGGCGACACGAGGAGGTGCAACTGACTCCCGAGAGATCGGACCTGTGCATAGGCGAGAAGGATACCGATGTCGGAGGGCCCGGTGCATGAGCTGAAACAACAGGGGTAGGAGGAGCAGGCCATCCTTTACATGTTTGGAGGTTGTTAACGATCCGGGGATGAGCTGCCGGGAAAGAGGTCCGCACCTTTGTGGGCGTTCAACCATTCCATGGAAGCAAAGCTTCTTTTCCCGGTCCTTGGCCTCCTGGCCGCATCGGGTACGTTGTTGGCGGCCGCGGGAGATGGGCATGGCTTCCGTTCGCACACGATCCACGACCCGGAACTGGGCAGGATCGACTACCACATGGTGGATGCCCATTTGGAACAGGAGCTTCCGCTCTTGGTATTCCTGGACGGGTCAGGTGCGCAGCCGATCCTGTCGGTGAAGCGTGATGCCGATGGCGTGTGGCAGACCTATTCGACCATCCCCATGGCCCAACGTGACGTGGCGCAACGATACCATGTGCTGATGGTGAGCAAACCGGGTGTGCCGCTGATCGACACCGTGCATGCCGATGGCCCTGCCAAGCCGCCGGCCGCCTATACGGAAAGGCTGAGCGCCCAATGGCGCGCCAAGGCGGCCAGCCTTGCCATCGGCGATGCGCTTGGGCGATACCCGGTGGACCGTCGCCGGATCGGGGTGATGGGTTTCAGCGAGGGAGGGCAGGTGGCACCCCGGGTGGCTGCGATCGATCCGCGCGTGACCCATGTGATGGCCTTCGTGGGCGGCGCGCTGAACCAATTCTTCGACCCGATCATTGCCCAGCGCATGGAGGCGGCCAAGGGCGCGATCACCGAGCAGGAGGCCCAGGCCGGCATCGACAGTCTTTTCGCGGAGTATGAACGTATCTACGCCGATCCGGACGCCACCGACAAGGAGTTCTGGGGACATAGCTACAAACGCTGGAGCAGCTTCACCGATCCCCCCACAGTGGACTTCCTCCTGACGCTGGACATCCCGATCTACATGGCCCAGGGCAGTGTGGACCGCAACACACAGGTCCTCGGTGCGGACTACGTCCGGCTCGAGTTCATCCGCCGCCGAAAGAAGAACCTCACCTTCCGGTCCTACCCAGGCTGCGACCACTTCTTCCAATGCAACGAAGTGAACGAAGCCGGGGAACCAACGCGGACATGGCGACTGGTCGAGGCATGGAACGACGCGTTCACATGGTTCGATGGCACACCTTCGCCCGGCGGAAGCGAACCGCAACGCTGATCGTCAGCAACGTCCCCATGGCCGGACGGGTCCCCATGCTGATCAACGCAGCCGACCTACAGCACCCCCACCACCTCCTCCAGATGGATCCCGCGTGAGCCCTTCACCAGGATCAGGAGTCCTGCAGGCGGGGCGGCCATCAGTGCGGCAGCTGCTGCCTTGACATCAGCGAAGCAACGGCCCTGTTCGCCGGCCTGCATGAATTCAGCACCTACGAACAGGGCTTCCAGGCCGAGCCGGTCCACCAACGCAACGATGGCGCGGTGCTCGGCGCTACTCGCCTCGCCCAGCTCCAGCATATCGCCCAGGATGGCGAGCTTTTTCCGGTCCGTGCCCATGCGGGCGAAATTCTCCAAGGCCGCCGCCATGCTGGTGGGGTTGGCGTTGTAGGCATCGAGCACCAGGTGGTTGCGGCCGGTGTCCTTGAATTGGGAGCGGTTGTTGGCCGGGGTGTAGTCCGCGAGGGCCTTCGCGATCACTTCGTCGGGAACGCCGAAGTGGCGGCCGATGCAAACGGCGGCCAGGGCATTGGGCGCGTTGTAGTTGCCGATGAGCTTGGTGGTGATGTGGTAATGCCCGTGTGCATGCCGGTCGTCGTCAAAGACCAGTTCCATGCACGGATCCTCGCTGTCGGGGATGTTTCCATGCGTGTCCACACCTGTTCCGGTGCCGTAGGTGCTGCGCTGGAGGCCGCTGCTCTTCTCCATCAGCAGGGCATCGTCGCCGTTCACGAAGGCGGTGCCATCGTGTTCGCGCAGCCAGGTGTAGAGTTCGGTCTTGGTGCGCACCACGCCCTCCAGGCTGCCGAAACCTTCCAGGTGGGCTTTGCCGATGTTGGTGATCAAGCCGTGCGTGGGCTCGGCGATGGCGCACAGCTCGGCGATGTCGCCCGGCTTGCTGGCGCCCATCTCGATGATGGCGATGCGGTGCTCCGGCTTCAGTTTCAGCAGGGTGAGGGGCACACCGATGTGGTTGTTGAGGTTGCCCGCGGTGGCCAGGGTGGGCCGGTCGGCGCTGAGGACGGCATGCACCAGTTCCTTGGTGGTGGTCTTGCCGTTGGTGCCGGTGATGCCGATGCACGGGATGTTGAACTGACGGCGGTGGTGGCGGGCCAGGTCCTGCAGGGCCTGGAGCACATCGGGCACCAGCAGGTACCGGTCATCCTGCACCACGGCGGGGTCGTCCACCACGGCATGGCGGCAGCCGCCTTCGAGGGCTTGGGCGGCGAAATGGTTGGCGTTGAAGCTGGGCCCCTGGAGGGCCACGAAGAGGCTGTCGGGGACCAGGGCGCGGGTGTCGGTGCACACGGTGGTGCAGCGCAGGAAGGCCGCGTGGAGCTGGGCGATGGTGGTCATGGAAAGCGAAGGACCCCGGCGGTCGGCCGGGGTCCCAAGGTAGCGGTGCGGCGCCTCAGCGCTTGAGGCCCTTGCGGCGCTTTTCGTCGCCCATGCCCACGGGGCTGCCCACGCGGGTCATGGCGCAGCGGAAGCCGATGGTGGCCGTGCTCTGGCGCTCGTCGAGGAAGCGGCGCGTGGAGGGGCTGGCCCAGTAGATGCGGTCGGCCCAGCTGGCACCCTTGAACACGCGCGCCCGGTCGTTCACCAGGGTGGTCTTGCCCCAGTCGTACATGGCGTTGCCCTCGAAGTCGGGGTTCTCATAGTAGATGCTGCTCTCGATGTCGCCGTCGCGGTAGTCGATGTTGTCGCTCTGGCGGTAGTTGCGGCGGTCGATGTTCTCCTCGACGGTGACGTTGCGCATGCGGATGTCGCCCGGCTGGTCGGCCTGGTAGTCGCTGATGCCGCTGAGCAGCTTGGGGCTGATCTCCAGGTCCTGGCCCTTGATCATGTCCACCATGTCCTGCACGCGCTGCATGGCGGCGTCGCTCTTGCGGGTGTTGTTGAACTCGATGGCCTGGTCGATGGCGGCCAGCAGGTCGTCGATGAGCTTGGCCTCCTCGGGGGTGGCCTTGCGCTGCATCTCCTTCTGGAACTCGCTGAGGAAGTACTTGATGCCGTCCACGTCGTACACCACCAGGTCGTGCTTGTCCTGCACGGCGCCGTCGCTGTTGAGCACCTTGGTCTTGAACACGTTGCCGCGGAAGGGTCGGAAGTCGTCCTTGTCCTCGGGGCTCAAGGGGCGGTACACGTCCATCACCCATTCGCTCACGTTGCCGGCCATGTTGTAGAGGCCGTAGTCGTTGGGCCAGTAGCTGAACACGGGGGCGGTGATGTCGGCGTTGTCGTTGAGGCTGCCGGCCACGCCCATGTAGTCACCCCGGCCGCGCATGAAGTTGCCGCGGAAGTCGCCGTAGAAGGCGCCGCCCTTCTTGCGGCTGTCGTAGCGCACCCAGTGGCCGTCCCAGGGGTAGATGCGGCGTTCGATGATGCGTTCGTCCACGGTGTTGCCCACCAGGCCGAAGGCGGCGAACTCCCACTCGGCTTCGGTGGGCAGGCGGTAGCGCGGCAGCAGGATGCCGTCCTCCATGCGGATGTTGCGCGTGTCGCGGTTGGGGTTGAAGTCCTGCACCCCGTCCACCTTCTTGCCGCTCTCGTACTGGCCGGCCAGGTAGGCGTCGGTGGTGAAGTGGTCCTCGTTGATCTGGTTGGGGTAGTGCTCGAAGAGGCCCTCGCGGATGAGGATGATCTCGTTCACCCGGTCGGTGCGCCAGGCGCAGTAGTCGTTGGCCTGCAACCAGTTGACACCCACCACGGGGTAGTCACGGTAGGCCGGGTGGCGCAGGTAGTACTCGGTGTACGGCTCGTTGAAGGCCAGTTTGCTGCGCCACACCAGGGTGTCCGGCAGGGCCTTCTTGTAGATCTCGGGGTAGTCCGCCGCGAACACGCGCTCCAGCCAGTAGAGGTATTCCAGCCAGTAGAAGTTGGTGACCTCCACCTCGTCCATGTAGAAGGAGGAGACGGTGACGGTGCGGGGGATGTGGTTCCACTCGTGGAGCAGGTCGTCGTTGACACGGCCCATGGTGAACTGGCCCCCCTCGATGAGGATGAGGCCGGGGCCGTTCTCCTGCTCCTCGAAGGCGGCTTTCTCGAAGCCTCCGTTCTTGGAGTCGTTGTAGTTCCAGCCGGTGGCGCCGCTCTTCTCGAACTGGCAGGAGGAGAACAGGGCGACGGGGGCGGCCAGGAGGGCGGTCTTCCAAACGCGGTCCATGGTGCAGGGGTGTTGGGGCGCAGCTCAGAACGTGGGGCAGGCGACCACGCGGAAGCGGCGTTTCTTGGGCTTGCAGTTGAACTGGAGCTGGACGCTGACCTCGTGCGACCCGGCGGTGGCCGTGGTGAGCTTGGAGGTGGTGACGTCGTAGCTGTATCCGAACTTGAACCTCTCGGTGTGGAACCCGATGAGGGCGATGAAGGCGTCGCGCGTGCGGTACCAGATGCCGGCCGTGATGGGGCCGTGGTCCACGTAGAGGCCGAGGTTGAGCTGGCGGAACTGGGCCTGTTGCTGGTAGAGGATGTTGGGCGAGATGCGTGTCTTGGCCTCCCCGTACTTGCCCCGCATGCCCAGGGGGATGGCCGCACCGGCGTGCGCGGTGTATTTGCGGGGCAGGCGCGAGGTGCCCACGATCAGCGATTCGTTCGGCTCGCTGAGGTGGTGCACGGCGATGCCCACGAAGAAGATGTCCGAGTAGCCCAGGATGCCCGCCGAGAAGTCGGCGTTGCCCACCGACCCCCCGCGCGGCACGTCGTTGGTGGTGTAGATGAAGCCGCGGCGCGGGTCGATCTGGTCCCCGAAGGTGAGCTTGCTCCAGTCCAGCGATTTCTGGAAGTAGGTGGCCTGGGCCCCGAACTTCATGCTGAACTTGCGGCTGATGGCCAGCTGGTAGCTGTAGATGGCGCTGGCCGTGGTGGTGTTGAGCGTGCCCTTGCCCGCCTGGTCATGCGTCACCAGCACACCCAGCCCCCCGAGGATGGCGTCCACGTGCTGGTCGTAGCTGGCGCTGGTGGTGACGAAGGTGCCCGTGAGCGCCGGCCACTGGTTGCGGTAGTTGAGCACCACGCGAGGGCAGCGCGCCGTGCCGGCGAAGGCCGGGTTGAGGTACAACGGATTAGCGTAGAACTGGGTGAACTGCGGGTCCTGCGCCTGCGTCGTTCCCATCGTCAACGCCACGCATCCCGCGAGCACTACGGCCGCACGACGCATTTTGCCCCTGATCACGCTTCCCATCATCCGTGGCTCTGCTGCGAACGCCAAGTATACGTACCTCATTGCATTGCGGTTCCCCACCCCGGTCCGCAATGATCCGGACCAGGCCTCGTTGAAGCGGTTGTTCCGCAACGCACCGGCCGAAGGTAGTACTTTCGTTCATTCCTGTTGAAAACCTGTTGATCAGTGTTCATGGCCAGGCCCCTGTCCCTCCCGCTCGCCGTCCTGCTTCTCACCGGTCTTTCCGCCGCGGCCCAGGAGCGCCAGGCCACCCCCCAACGGTCCGTCCCCGCAGGTCCGACGCGGGCCGTTCCGACCCCGGCACCGGTGCGCGGCACGGCGCCCGCCGCACAGCCCG
>JABWBQ010000027.1 GCA_013360395.1 Flavobacteriales bacterium | reverse complement strand
GTGGCGGCAGCGCCTGCGGTGGGCCGGCAAGCTCCGGGCCTATCCGGCCCCGGCGGCCATGGCCTTTGGCCTGCTGTCCGTGGGCCTGCCCTGGGCCTTGGCGTTCACCACCGTCCGGGCGCTCGACCTGCGCGTCGGCGGTGGGCTGGCCTGGACGTGGGCCCTGCTGTTCATGGCCTGGTCGGCCTGGTTGGGCGCGGCCTTGGGCCTGGTGCAGGTGGCCAAGGAAGCCCAGGGACTGCGGCACCGACCACTGGGCAGCACCTTGGCGCTGGGGTGGATGGCGGCCACGGCACCGGTGATCGCCTTGTGCGCCCTGGTACTGCGTCCGCGCTGGAAAGGCCGCCGTATTTGAGCTGCTCAGAACGGCAGGTCGTCGTCCTCGGCCGGGGGCATGTCCGCCACCCCGGGGGGCGGTACGGCCGGAACTGCGGCCGTGGCCGGTGCTCCCGATGGTACCGCGCCTGCCGCAGCGCCGACCCGCTCGATCCGGTTGCCGCTCAGGCTCAGGAAATATTTGGTGACCCCGTCGCGCCCGGTCCATTCCCGGCCGTTCACGTAGCAGGTCACGCTCACCTCGTCGCCGGTCTTGTAAGCGTCCAGCAGGCTGGTGCGGTCCTGGGTGAACTCCACGGGGATGTGCTGGGGGCGCTGACCGCTTGGTTCGGTGATCACGAGCTCGCGTTTGCGGAAGGTGCTGCTCACATCCTGGGTCTTGCCGACCAACTTGATGGTGCCGGTGATGGTGACTTGTGCCATGAGGGTGGGTAAGGGTTATCGGTCGTTGTAGGCCAGCAGGGTGAGCAGGGCCTCCTCCACGCGGCCTTCCGCCAGCAGGCGGTGGGCATGGCCGTGCAGGGCGGCCAGGAGCGCAGGGCCTCGGCCTTGGTGTTGGATGAAGAGCTCGGCGAGCTCGGTGAGCTTGTGTTCGTTCACGCGGGTCTCGTCGGGCAGGGCGGTCACGGCGCCCAGGCGGCCCAGGTCGCTGCCGGTGAGCACGGTGCTTTCGCGCACCTCCCGGGGCAGGGCGTCCACCCCCACGCCGATCTCGCGCGCGGGCTGGGGCAGTTCGAAGAGGGCGTCGCCGTGGGCCCGGACGTAGAAATGCCCCCCCATGCGGCCCACCAGGTCGATCTTGCGCTGGTCGATGCGGCCGCGTGCGTCCAGCACGCGCTCGTCGATGTGCAGCAGCAGCACCTCGCACAGCACCAGGTTGCCCGCGCCGCCGCCCGTGCCGGTCTCGATCACCTGCCGCACCGCGCATTCGAACTGCACAGGGCTTTCCTGCACGCGGAAGGGGGCCACCTTCTCGGAGGGCAGCATGGTGAAGCCGGCCTTCTCGAACTCGTTCACGCCGGCGGGATACTCGGTGCTGGCCAGCGAGGCCTGGTGCACCATGGCGTGCGTCACCACGTTGATCACCACCTCGGGCCGGGCCTTCACGTTGTGGTATGTGTCCTTGGTCGTGTTGTCACGGCCGCGCCGCGCCGGGCTGAAGATCAGCAGGGGAGGGGCCGCGCCGAAGACGTTGAAGAAGCTGAAGGGGCTCAGGTTGGGCCGGCCCTGGGCGTCCATGGTGCTGGCGAAGGCCACCGGCCGCGGCCCCACGGCCCCCACCAGGTGGGCGTGCAGTTCGGGCACGGCCAGTTCGGCGGGGTCGAAGCGCTTCATCATGGCGGAGGGCGAAGGTAAGGCCGCACCGATCGGCTACCTTTGCCGCCCTTTCTGAACCACGGACGTGGCGGAACTGGTAGACGCGCCAGACTTAGGATCTGGTACCGCAAGGTGTGGGGGTTCGAGTCCCCCCGTCCGTACCGGGTCGGGTTGCCGGGTGTGTGTGCCGTACCGATCGTCCGTGAACGTCCGGAAAGGGACCTCGAGCGACCGATATCCGACCATGAACAACGCCAGGCCATGAACATCGAACGTGAAGAGACCGGTGCCCTGACGGCCACCCTCAAGCTCACCCTGACCCCCGAGGATTATGCCCCCGGCGTGGAGAAGGCCCTCAAGGAACAACGCCGCAACGCCACCTGGCCGGGGTTCCGGCCGGGGCAGGTGCCCATGACCATCGTGAAGAAACGCGTGGGCAAGGCCGTGCTCGTCCACGAGGTGGAACGCCTGATCGGCGACAGGCTGAACAGCTACCTGCGCGACAACGGGGTGCGGGTGCTGGGCCAGCCGCTGCCCAGCCACGACGCGACCGAGGCCAACGACTGGGACAACCCGGGCGAGCTCAAGTTCAAGTACGACATGGGCCTGGCCCCCTCTTTCGAGGTGGAGCTTGACCCCAAGCTGGGGGTGGAGATGGCCGTGGTGGACGTCACCGAGGAACTGGTGGGCCGCGAGGTGGCCGACATGCAACGGCGGTTCGGTCGGCTCGCCACGGTGGACCGCAGCGCGGACAAGGACATGTTGCTGGGCGACCTCATCGAGCTGGACGCCACAGGCGCCGTGGTGCCCGGCGGGCTCATGAACCGCACCACCATCAGCCTGGAGTTCCTCAAGGATGACAACGCACGGGCGCTGTTGACCGGCAGGGCCCCGGGCGAGGAGGTGGTGGTGGCGGCGGACGCCATCAGCGACGGCCACGACGACCTGGCGCGCATGTTCAACACCGACCACGACCGTGTGCACCACCTCGCCGGGCAGGTGCGCTTCCGCATCGAGGAGATCAAGCGCCTGGAGCCGCTGCCGCTGGGGCCCGAACTGTTCGATCGGGTTTACGGCCAGGGTGCCGTCGCCGACGAGCAGACCTTCCGCGCCCGGGTGAAGGAGGGGCTGGAGGCGATGTTCCAACGCGATGCCGAGCGCCTCTTCAAGCGGGCGGTGATGAAGCGGCTGCACGAGCAGGTGGACATCGGGCTGCCCGACGCCTTCCTGAAGCGCTGGATCGTGGAGACCAGCGAAAAACCCGTCGCCCCCGAGGACGTGGAACAGGGCTACGCCGGTTATGCCGAGGGCCTCAAGCGCCAGTTGTTGGAGGACCGGGTGGTGGAGAAGTACGGCCTGGAGGCCAAGGGCGAGGAACTGGACGCCTTCGCGAAGCGCTACGTGGCCGACCAGTTCGGCCAGTACGGCATGCCCGCCCCCGAAGGGGAGGAGCTGCAACGGATGGCCGGGCGATTGTTGACCGACCGCGACCAGATCAAGCGCATGCGCGACACCATCGTGGACCGCAAGCTCACCGTGCACTTCCGCACCATGCTCCAGCCTAAGGAGCGTCGGGTCAGCTACGAGGAGTTCGTAACCTTGGCCCGGACGCCGTAGTCCCGGCCGACCGCCGCACCATCTTCGTCCCGCCCCCGATGCCCCGTCCCGACGAGTTCATCCGCTACGCCGTGAAACATCGCGGCATCAGCAGCACCGCGCTGGGCGGCTACATCACCGCCTCGGTGACCCCCTACATCATCGAGGAGCGCCAGTTGAACGTGGCCCAGATGGACGTGTTCAGCCGCCTGATGATGGACCGCATCATCTTCCTGGGCACGGCCGTGGACGACCAGGTGGCCAACATCATCCAGGCGCAACTGCTGTTCCTGGAGAGCGTGGACGCCAGGAAGGACATCCAGATCTACCTCAACAGCCCAGGGGGCGAGGTGTACGCCGGCCTGGGCATCTACGACACCATGCAGTACATCAACCCGGACGTGGCCACCATCTGCACGGGCATGGCCGCCAGCTTCGGGGCGGTGCTGCTGTGCGCCGGGGCCAAGGGCAAGCGCAGTGCCCTCAAGCACGCCCGGGTGATGATCCACCAGCCGCTGGGCGGCACCCAGGGCCAGGCCAGCGACATGGAGATCGCCATCAACGAGGTGCGCAAGGTGCGCAAGGAACTGTACGACATCCTGAGCGCCCACTCCGGGCAGCCGTACGAACGCATCGAGAAGGACAGCGACCGCGATCATTGGATGACCGCGGCCGAAGCGAAGGACTACGGCATCATCGACGAGCTGCTCGTAAGGTCCCGATAGAACGACCAACAACCCATTGAGACCATGTTCCCCAAGGACGAATTCCTGAAGTACGCCGTGAAGCACCGCGGCATCAGCAGCACCACGCTGGGCGGCTACATCACCAGTTCGATGACCCCCTACATCATCGAGGAACGCCAGTTGAACGTGGCCCAGATGGACGTGTTCAGCCGCCTGATGATGGACCGCATCATCTTCCTGGGCACCGCCATCAACGATCAGGTGGCCAACATCATCCAGGCGCAGCTGCTGTTCCTGGAGAGCGTGGACGCCAAGAAGGACATCCAGATCTACCTCAACAGCCCCGGGGGCGGGGTGTACGCCGGCCTGGGCATCTACGACACCATGCAGTACATCAACCCCGACGTGGCCACGATCTGCACGGGCATGGCGGCCAGCATGGGCGCGGTGCTGCTGTGCGCGGGGGCCAAGGGCAAGCGCAGCGCGCTCAAGCACGCCCGGGTGATGATCCACCAGCCCATGGGTGGTGCCGAGGGCCAGGCCAGCGACATGGAGATCACCGTCAACGAGATCAAGAAGCTCAAGAAGGAGCTCTACGAGATCATCAGCGGCCACAGCGGGCAGCCCTTCGACAAGGTGGAGAAGGACGGCGACCGCGATTATTGGATGGTGGCCGAGGAGGCCAAGGCCTACGGGATGATCGACGAGCTCCTGGTCCGGAACACCAAATAAGGTCCTGACAGGCAGGGACATCCGTTGGCCGGGTGCAACTTCGCACGGCGGCCGACGTATCTTGGCCCGGCTGCCTGCGGGCGTCCCCCCATCCCCATGGAGAAGAAAGAGATCAAGTGCTCCTTCTGCGGGCGCGACAAGCAGGATACGAACGTGCTGATCGCCGGCATCACCGGCCACATCTGCGACAGCTGCATCGCCCAGGCGCAGAACATCATCAGCGAGGAACTGAACCAGCGCTCGCGCAGCGAGATCGAGGGCAGCCTCATCCTGCAGCGGCCCGCGGACATCAAGCGGGTGCTGGACGAGTACGTGATCGGCCAGGACGAGGCCAAGAAGGTGCTGAGCGTGGCGGTGTACAACCACTACAAGCGCCTGCTGCAGAAGCCCGCCACCGGCCACGACGAGGTGGAGATCGAGAAGAGCAACATCATCCTCGTGGGCGAGACGGGTACGGGCAAGACCCTGCTGGCGCGCACCATCGCCCGCATGCTGAACGTGCCCTTCTGCATCGCCGACGCCACGGTGCTCACCGAGGCCGGCTACGTGGGCGAGGACGTGGAGAGCATCCTGAGCCGCCTGCTGCAGGCGGCGGACTACGATGTGAGCAAGGCCGAGCGCGGCATCGTCTTCATCGACGAGATCGACAAGATCAGCCGCAAGAGCGATACGCCCAGCATCACCCGCGACGTGAGCGGGGAGGGCGTGCAGCAGGCCCTGCTGAAACTGCTGGAGGGCAGCACGGTGAGCGTACCCCCGCAGGGTGGTCGCAAACACCCCGAGCAGAAGCTCATCCAGGTGGACACGCGGAACATCCTGTTCATCTGCGGCGGGGCCTTCGACGGCATCGCCAAGATCATCGCGCGGCGGGTGAAGAGCAGCGCCGTGGGATACAGCGCCAGCCGGGAGAGCGCCCGCGTGAACGACGAGCACCTGCTGCAGTACGTGAGCCCCCTGGACCTGCGCAGCTACGGGCTCATCCCGGAGCTCATCGGCCGCTTCCCCGTGCTCACCTACCTGGACCCGCTGGACAAGGAGAGCCTGCGCCGTATCCTCACCGAACCCAAGAACGCCCTGGTCAAGCAATACGTCAAGCTCTTCGAGATGGACCGGGTGAAGCTCAGCCTGGACAAGAAGGTGCTGGACTTCATCGTGGAGAAGGCCGTGGAGTACAAGCTGGGGGCCCGCGGGCTGCGCAGCATCTGCGAGGCCATCCTCAACGACGCGATGTACGAGATGCCGGGCTCCGGCGAGCGACCTTCGGAACTGCGCATCACCCTGACCTACGCCCGCGAGAAGTTCGAACGCTCGCGCATGAGCCAGCTGAAGGTGGCCTGAGGGGGGCGGGCGGATTACCTTCGCCCTTCCCAACAGACCCTCCCCATGAAGCGGAACATCCTCCTGCTGGCCGCAGCGCTGCCGCTGGCCTCCCAAGCCCAGGAACTGCCCCAGCCCAGCCCCTCCGGCGAGATCGAGCAGGTCATCGGCCTCACCGGCATCGAAGTGGATTACTCACGCCCCAGCGCGCGCGGACGCAAGGTCTTCGGCGATCTGGTCCCCTATGGCGAATTGTGGCGCACCGGTGCCAATGCCTGCACGCGTGTCGAGCTGGGCGGACCGGTGATCGTGGGAGGCAAGCCCGTGGCCAAGGGCAGCTACTGCCTGTTCACCATCCCCGGTGCCGACCAATGGACCTTCATCCTCAATGCCGATACGGGGCTCTGGGGCACCGGAGGCTACACGGCGGACAAGGACGTGGTGCGGGTGACGGCCAAGCCGTTGACCACCACGGACCATGTGGAGACCTTCACCATCGGATTCGATGCGGTGCGGGACGACAAGGCCGTGCTGGACCTGCGCTGGGAGAACACTCGCGTGGGCATCGAGCTGGCGGCGGACGCCACCGAGCAGGCCCTGGCCAACATCAAGGCCGCCATGGCCGGGAGCGACCTCAAGGCGGGCAACTACGGCCGCAGCGCACGCTACTGTGTGGACAAGGGCGTGATGCTGCCCGAGGCGCTCACCTGGGCCGAGAAGGCCGTGGCCATGGACCGCAAGTACTGGCACCTGCACACCCTGGCGCTGGCCCAGGCCGCCAACGGCAAATACAAGGAGGCGGTGGCCACGGCCAACGAGAGCATGGCCATGGCCCAGAAGGAGAGCGACCCCAACTACGTGAAGATGAACAAGGCCCGGATCGAGGAATGGACCGGGAAGTGAACGGGCCATCGCCTTGCGCATGAGGGAAGGGGCTGTTCCGGAACGGGACGGCCCCTTCGCTTTTCCCGTACCTGTTCCCTGGGCCCGTATTGCCGTCGAAGGTCCCGCTTGGGGCGGTTCGCGGCATTGGCACCGTTCCATGCGGCCGGCGGACACCGGGTCCCGGCCCGTGAGCCCACGGCGCCTCACTGACCGGCCATGAACGGCCGCGCACGGCGGGGGCGCTCCAGCTATCTTCCCGAGGAGGCATCCCGGTCCGAGGGCGGCGGGACCGGAGGTGGTGGCCGATGACCGGCTGGAAAGCGAAAGCCCCCGGCCGGGGCCGGGGGCTTTCCAACATCGGGTGTGCGCGGCGCCTCAGCGACGGTTCACCAGGCGGGTGGTGGTGCCCGTGGCGTTGCTCACGCGGATGGTGTACATGCCGCTGGCATAGCTGCCGAGGTCCACCGTGGTACGGCCGGTGAAACGACCGGTCCACAGCGACTGGCCAAGGGTGTTGAGCACCTCGATGCTGTGGTTCTCCGTGTTGGAGGTGACCACCTGCACCAGGCCGTCGTTGGTCGGGTTCGGGAACATGCTGAACTCGGGGCCGGCCACCTCGCTCATGCCGATGCTGGGGTCCAGGGCCAGGCGCACGGCGAAGGCGTTGCCGTTGGTGTAGGTGCCCGGCTGGCTGCCCTGGATGTTGATCACGGCGGCGATGCTCGGCTGGGGCACGGTGGCGTCGTCCACCACGGCCACGTCGTTCGCGCCGGTGTTGCTGAAGAGCTCCACGCCGGCATAGTAGGCGCCGGGCTGCAGGTTCGCGGCGGTGGTGAAGGGGATCGTCACGATGCCGGCGGCCACGTCAGCGGCCGTCAGGGTGTGATCCAGGCTGGTCGCCAACGGGTTGAACACATCGTCGTTGTCCAGCACGGCGGTCGAGTCGTGGATGCTGGCGACCAGCAGGGCGCCCTCGGTGCTGTTGGCGGTGATGTCCACCGTGATGCCGAACACGTCCACGGCCTGGTTGATCCGGAAGTAGTTCAGGCAGAACACGTTGTCGGTGGCGTCCGTGAAGGTGGCGGTGCCGATGGCCGAGGTCACCTCCGGGGCGCTGTGCACGCCGAGGCCGTCCAGCGCATAGGTCAGGTCGTTCAGGGCGAAGGTGCGCTCGGCGCTGTCATCGCTGGGGTCGTCCTCCAGGGCATCCTCGCTGGAGGTCACCGTGAGGTTCATGGTGTAAACACCCTCGGCCAGGCCACCGGGCAGGGTCACGGCCTCCTCCATGGTCACCGTGTCGCCCGGGTTCACCGTGCCGGCGTTGTAGGTGGCGCTGAACGCCGTGCCACCGCCGGGGGCGGTCACCGTGGCGGTCATCACCAGGTTGGTCTGCGGGTTCACGCCGATGTTGCGCAGCTGGCCGCCCAGGAAGAAGGTGCTGGAGAGCTGGGGACGGGGGATGGTGCCGAACTCGGTGCCACCGCCCACGTGCGACACGTAGCCGTAGTCCATCACCCGGCCGTAGTCGGGCACGTTGCTCAGGGCCAGGTCGTCAATGGCCCAGAAGTACTCCCAACCGCCCAGCCACTGGAAGCGCAGGTACACCGTGGCCTGGTTGGCGGCCACCGAGGTGATGTCCAGCGCGACGCCCTGGGGGTTGGCGCTCCAGCGGGAGCAGGGGGGCGCGGCGGTGCCGGTCTCCAGGCAGGGGAAGGGGAAGAAATCCGTCCAAGTGCTGCCGTCGTTGCTCACCTGCAGCTTCACGTTGGTGTTCGCGTTGTAGTCGAACACCCCGATCAGGCTTTCCATGGTGAACAGCACCGTGGGCTGCGCGCTGCAGTCGATGGGCCCGGTGGTGAGCTCGGTGAGGTGGTCGGTGCCGGGGGCCTGGGTGAGACCGCGGTCCGAGTTGGCCCACAGGTAGCCGTTGGAGGCGCTGGTGGCCCCGAAGGTGGAGGAGGCGGTGTAGCCCAGGGCGGCGACACCCACGGCGGTGGGGTCATTGCTCCACTGGAAGTACACGCTGTCGGTGCCCAGCGGGGTCAGGTTGTCCATGTTGGTCCAGCCGGCGGGTACGGCACCGCCCGAGAAGTCCTCGGTCCAGAAAGGTGCGGCGCGCAGGGCGTCGAAGCTCGGCGTCAGGTGGCTCGGCGCGGGGGTGGTGAAGGAGCCTGGGAGGTGCTGCTTCACGTGGCCCTTGTAGTCGGTGGCATTGCCGGTGCCGGCCGATTGGGCCACCACGGCGACGGAGCCGACCAGCAGGGGGAGAGAGAGGAGAGTCTTCTTCATCGGAAAGGGTTAGGGGGATTAACGTCCGTTGTCGGTCGAAAGATAACAAGCGTCAGCGTAGCCCCATCATCCGCCCCCACCCGCGTGAGGGCCCGCTGGACGACCGGTCTTGGATCCCCGATCCGTCCGTCCGGGGCTCAGGCTTCCGGGTGTGCACGGCCCGGGAGTAAGCCTTGGATCACCACCGCCAGGCCCACCGTGATGGCCGGGGCGATCAGGTTGTACCACAGGAAGGCCACCTGGATGCCGGAGAAATGGATGGCCAGGATCACCGCTTGGGCCACCAACGCCGCAATGAACACGGCCGTGCCCTGCACCTGCTTCAGGAAGAAGGCCACCAGGAAAATGCCCAGGATGGTGCCGTAGAAGAGCGAGCCCAGGATGTTCACCGCCTGGATGAGGTTCTCGAACAGGGAGAACATGGCCGCAAAGGCCAGCGCCAACAGCCCGAAGGCCACGGTGGCCCACTTCCCCAGGCGGACCTGGTGCCCGTCGGTGGTGCGCTTGGGCAGCACGTCCACCACGGCGGTGGTGGCCAGCGCGCTCAGTTCGGCGCTGGTGCTGCTCATGCCGGCGCTGAAGATCATGGCCAGCAACAGGCCGATCACCCCGATGGGCAGGTGGTCCATGATGAAGCTGATGAAGATGTAGTCCTTGTCGTTGGGCTCGCGGTCCGGCAAGGCTTGCTCCAGCAAGGCGGTGGCCTCGCCGCGCAGTGCTTGGTCCGTGGCCAGGCCTTGCACCAGGGCATCGTGGGCGGCGGCCTCGGCGGCGGGCTCCGCGGCCCTGCGGGCCTGCACCCATTCCAAGGCGTGGGTGCGGAGCAGGGCATTGTTCGCCTCATGCTCCACCTCCAGGGTCTGTAGTCGAGGTGCGGCGGCGGTTTCCTCCAGTGCGGCCACGTTGGCGGCATTCCAGTGGATCGGTGCGTTGTTCATCAGGTAGAACACGAACACCAGCACCCCGGTGAGCAGGATGAAGAACTGCATGGGGATCTTCAGTACGGCGTTCATCCAAAGGCCCATGCGCGCTTCCCGCGGGTCACGGCCGCCCAGGTAGCGCTGCACCTGGCTCTGGTCCGTGCCGAAGTAGGAAAGCTGCAGGAAGAATCCTCCGATGAGGCCGCTCCACAGGGTGTACTTGTCGGCGGGGTCGAAGCTGAGGTCCACCACCTGCATCTTCCCCAGGCTGCCCGCCAGTTGCAGGCTTTCGCCGAAGCCCATGGAGCGGCCCAGGTAGTGCACCACCAGGCCGAAGGCCACGAAGAGTCCGCCGAACATCACGGCCATCTGTTGCTTGTGGGTGACGCCCACGGCCCGTGCGCCGCCGGTGGCGGTGTACACGATCACCAGTATGCCGATGAAGCCGCAGGTCCAGGCCAGGGGCCAGTGCAGCACCTTGCTGAGGATGATGCTGGGCGCGTAGATGGTGATGCCCGCGGCCATGCTGCGCTGCAGCAGGAAGAGCCCGGCGGTGAGCAGGCGCGCCCG
The DNA here is from genome assembly GCA_013360395.1 of Flavobacteriales bacterium. GTDB lineage: Bacteria > Bacteroidota > Bacteroidia > Flavobacteriales_F > PHOS-HE28 > PHOS-HE28. The sequence continues at coordinate 30,343 of JABWBQ010000027.1, read as the reverse complement.
CTCATCGAAGCGTTTGCCGATGAACTCATACGCCGTGAAGACCTTCCATTTGTAGTAGAGCGGGATGAACACGAGGTTGATCACCACCATGGCCAGCGGCAGGCCGAAGTAGAACTGCACGAAGCCCAGGCCGTCCAGAAATCCCTGTCCCGGCGTGCTCAGGAAGGTGATGGCGCTAGCCTGGGTGGCCATCACGCTCAGGCCCACGCCCCACCAGCGGGCATCGCCGCCGCCGCGCAGGTAGCCCTCGGAGGTGTTCGTGCTGCGCGTCTTCCAAACACCGTAGGCCACGATGAAGCCCAACGTGCCCAGCAGGATGGTCCAGTCAAGCCAGTGCATTCCGGTGTATGATGAGCTTCGGTCCATGCACCCGAGGCACCCTGTGCGCCGACCCACGGGGGCGACGGTACAGCTGCATGCACAGGGTCATGGTGTGCTTCAACCGATCACCCCAGCGCATCAATGGCCTTCCGGATCCCGCCGATCACGTCGGGGATCATTTCCATGCGTGTGGTGCCCACCGAGATGCGGAACCAATCGCTGTCGCGGCCGGTGCCGAAGGCAAAGAAGGGCACCATGCCCACGCCGGCCTTTTGGATCAGGTACCAGGTGGCGTCGAAGGCATCCTTCAGCACCTTGCCCTCCGGCGTGGTGCGGCCGATGATGCCGATGCGCACGGAGAGGTAGATGGCGCCTTGGGCGGGGATGGAGTCCACCGGGAGGCCGTCCGCCTTCATGGCCTGGAAGCCTTTGTGGTAGGCCGCCACGCGTTCCTCCACCATGTGCCGGTGCTCGTCCACGGCGGCGTTGTAGGCCGGTTCCGCCAGGAAGCGGGCCGTGGCCACCTGTTCCGGTTTCGGGGCCCAGGCCCCCACATGGCCGAGGATGGCGGCCATCTTGCGCATCACCGTGGGCGGGCCGAAGGCCCAGCCGACGCGCACCCCGGTGGCGGCGAGCGATTTGGAGATGCCGTCCACGTAGATGGTGTACGGGCGCATCTCCGGCCGGATGGACACGGGGTCCACGTGGTTGGTGCCGCCAAGTACCAGCTCATGGTAGATCTGGTCGTACATCACATACAGCGGTTTGGCGCCGTTGCGCCGGGCGTTCTCCTGCAGCACCAGGTCGCAGATGGCGGCCAGTTGCTCCCGGGTGAAGGATGTGCCCGTGGGGTTGAGCGGTGAGCAGAGCGCGAGCAGGGCGGCTCCTTGCAGGTGCGGCCGCAGGTCCTCGGCCGTGGGCAGGAAGCGGTTTTCCGGCTTGGTCTGCACTTCCACTTTCCCGGCCTGGTGCAGGTAGCTGTAGTGGTTGTTGTTCCAGCTCGGCACGGGATAGACCACGCGCTCCCCAGGGTTCACCACGGCCTTGTACGCGGCGTAGATCAAGGGGCGCGCGCCGGCGGCGATCAGGATGTCATCGGCGGCGTACTCCAGTCCCAGGTTGCGCAGCACTAACGCGCTTACTGCCTTCCGAAGATCGGCCACGCCGTTCGCAGGAGGATAGTTGCTCAGGCCTTCCGTGTATGCTTGTTGGATCAATTCACGGTAGCGGGCCGGCAATGGGAACACGCCCGGGTCGAAATCGCCGATGGTGAGGTTGTGGATCTTCTCACCCTGCGCGATGCGGCTGTTGATCTCACCGGCGATGCGGATGATCTCCGAGCCGATGAGGTGTTCGGCGAGGTCGGATACGAGCGGCGCGGCGGTGGTCGTGGGGTTCATGGCAAGGACGAAAGTAGGGGGCGGGGAAATGTCAATTATGAATGTGAAATGGGGAACGCCGGAACCGTTGCTGCATTACTTCTTGCGAGGGTGGTTGCGTTCGGCGGTCTTTATGCTGGCGGTGAAGATGGCGACCCGTTCGGCACATTCCTTCAGCAGCCACGCGGGGTACGGTTTGCCCAGGTCCATCATTTCGGCATGCGCCGTTCGTTCCAGATCTAGCGTTCCTCAGTTTTCTTTCTAGTCGCTGCGCTTCGAGATCAAATTCGCGAACAACCGGTACGCTCCCGGTACCCCCGCCGGCAATTGGCGGAAGAAACTGATGCCCGTGTACACGTAGCGTCCTTTGCCATGGTCGCAAACGATGAGCCCGCCGTTGAGCGGTTGCTCGCCGGGGTCGTTCCAGGCGATCAGCGGCGTGTAGTGCGGATCCAATTCGCCGGGGAAGTAGAGGCCGCGTTCCTGCACCCAGCCCTCGAAGTCGGATGCTGTGATCTTGTTCGGGGTGTTCAGCAGCGGGTGCTTGGGGTCGAGGAAGGTGGGCGGCGCTTCCTCCACGGTCACGCGGTCGCGGGTGATCTTGAACGGATGCGGACCGAGCGTGGCCGGGTCGATCACGAAATCCGACACGCCGGATACGCTGAAGCGTGGCGTGGTGTTGTACTGGATCACCAGGGTTCCGCCATCCTCCACGTACTTCAGCAGCAGGGGATGGGTCTGTTTCAACGCTTTCGCGGTGTTGTAGGCGCGTATGCCGGTGACGATGGCGTCGTACTTCTTCAGGCCCTCCGCGGTGATCGACACCGGATCGATCATCTCCACGGCGACGCCCAGTTGTTCCAGGGCCTGGGGCACCTCATCGCCCGCGCCCATGATGTAGCCCACGGTCCTGGCGGTGGTCCTCACGTCCAGCGGCACCAGTTCCACCTCGGCGGGCGTGTAGTACACCTGGGGCAGGATGTGCGGGTGGTCGATCTCGTGCAGGGTGCGATCGGCGGTGCCCTTGGGACCGGTGAACGTGAACCTCACGGCACCGGGCCTGGCGTGTTCGCCGGGGATCAGTTGGAAGGTGAAGCGCTGTCGCTCGTTGCGCTTGGCGATATCCACGAGCTTCAGGTCCTTCGTCGTGGCCCAGCCTTCGGGCAGGGTCACGTTCAGTTGGCCGGTGAGACTGTCGGTGAGGGCTTCCACTTCCACGGTGATATGCTGCGCCCCACCGGTGGCAATGAGGACATCGGTCTTCGGGATTACGGAAGCCACGGGCGTGATGTACACCGGGCGGATGCGTTCGCCGTCCACACGGTCCACCCATTTGTGGTAGGCCCGGACCGTCATGGGTGGAAGGCCGGTGCGTGCGAGCGTCAGGGTGACCCGGCCCGATGGCCCGTCATCGGCCACCGCCGCTCCGATGCGCGATGGCGGATCGATGGCATACCGCGCGCCGATCGCAGGTCGGGCCAGCCAGAACGGTTCGTCCACCGGTGCATGTCCGTCAAGGTCCAGTTGACCTTTCCAGACCTCGCCGGCCTTCAACGTCGTGGACGCCCACACGCCGTTCGCTTCGTTGCCATCGGCGTGACTTAGGGTCATGTCGACATTCCGCCGCAGCAACGCATCCAGGTGCAGGCCCAGGGGCGTGCCGGAGGCGTGGTAAGGCGCATCGCCCAACATTTCGAGGGTGGTCCCTGTGGCGAATTGCACCAGCTGGGCCAGCTGTCCTGCGATGTACCCGGCCCAAGGCTCGCTGCTCGCCCATGACCCCAGTTCCACGGCCAGGGCTTCCAGCATGCCTGCGCTCGCCTCGGGGGCCTCGGGGTCGAAGCCGGCGAGGAGCGCATCGACCCGTGCTGCGGTCGCCGCACCCCCCTTCACCCGTCCCCACGTCATATCGATCCCCTCGAAAATGTCCTTCGTCCTCGGCCGGTCGCCCTTCACCAGCTTCAGATACTCCAGCATCTCCCCCCGCGTTTCCGCCGCGCCGAAGCCCTGGCTTTTGTGCATGCTGCGGCTGCGCCCGGCTATCTCCGTGTAGCTCAGGCCCAGCAACGGGTCGTAGCCGCCCACGTCCACGGTGAGCCAGTCGGGATCGTTCTTCGCGAGATCGGCCAGGTCCTTCTTCCACCACGTACTGCCGTTGAAGAAGAGGCGCCGCGGCTGCCACGCTTGCAGCCCTTGCTCCAGGTGCTCCGGGAAGGCCTTGGGATCGCCGGCCAGGTCGAAAGCCTCCTCGGCGAGGATGGCGCTGGCCTCGTGGTGGCCGTGCCCTGCGCTGCGGTCGGGTGCGAAGCGGGTGATGATGATGTCCGGCCGGAACATGCGGATCACGCGCACCACATCGCTCAGCACTTCCTGCTTGCCCCATTTCGCGAAGCTCTCGGCGGCGTTCTTCGAGAAACCGAAGTCCACCGCGCGGGTGAAGAACTGTTCGCCACCATCGATGCGGCGCGCCTCCAGCAACTCCTGGGTGCGGATGATGCCGAGCGCATCGCCCATTTCGGCACCGATCAGGTTCTGCCCGCCCTCGCCGCGGGTGAGGCTGAGGTAGCCGGTGCGCACCTTCTTCCCGTTGGCCAGCCACGCGATCAGGCGGGTGTTCTCGTCGTCGGGATGTGCGGCGATGTAGAGCACGCTGCCCAGCACGTTGAGCTTCTGCATGCGATGCAGAATGCCGGCGGCGTCGGGCTGTGCGGGGGGGCGCTGGGCGGCGACCGGAAGGTTGGAAAGTGGAAGCAGGAGGAGGGCCGCCGCCAACACGCGCAGCGCCCGGAACGAGCGGTGGTGCATGGGGCCAAGGTAGAGCGGGGGGAACGACGCGGACCCCGACCCCCGACCCTGCACTTCCCGCCTTCCGCCTCAGGCCGCTGTCAGACCACCTGTTCGGCGAGAACCCTGCCGATCTGCTCCTTGTAGCTGCGGCCGCTCACGATGCGCTCGTTGTTGGCCATGGTGAAGATGAACTCGTTGTTGCCGCTGTACCGGCTGCTGCGCACGTGGGCCAGGTTCACGATGTAGCTGCGGTGGATGCGCAGGAACCGTGCGGGGTCCAGCTCGGTCTCCACGGCGTTCATGGTCATCCGGTGCAGGAAGTGCCGGTCCTTGAGCTGCAGGCAGATGTAGTTGCCCTCGGCGCGCATGAAAACGATGTCGGCCACGTTCACCTTGTGCTCCCGCCCCTTCTCGCGCAGCGTGAAGTGCTCGATGAACTCGCTGTTGGCGTGCATGTGCTCCCGCACCAGGTCCATCAGTTTGCCGGTGAGGCGGCGGCTGACGTTCATGTCCAGGTGCCGCTTGGCGCGTTCCAGGGAGGTGAAGAACCGCTCGTCGTCGTAGGGCTTCAGCAGGTAGTCCACGGCGTTGATGTCGAAGGCCTTCAGGGCGTACTGGTCGTGCGCGGTGACGAAGACCACGAAGGGCAGGCGGTCGCGGGGCACCTGCTGCACCACCTCGAAGCCGTTCATCTGGGGCATTTGAACATCGAGGAAGAGCAGGTCGGGACGGTGCCGGTCGATGGCACCAAGGGCCTCCTGCCCGTTGCGGCACTCGCCCACCACCTCGATCTCGGGGTCCTGGGCCAGCAGGCGAAGCAGGCGTTCGCGGGCGATGGGTTCGTCGTCGACGACCAGGGTGCGGATGTGTTTCATGTGGATCGATCGTTGCGCTTGTAGGGGAGGGTGAGCTGTACGGAGAAGCCTTTGCCGCCCGGGGAGGACACGTGCATCTGCGCGGCCTCACCGTAGAGCAGCCGCAGCCGTTCACGGACGTTGCGCAGGCCGATGCCGCTGCCTGCGGTCGCACTTTCGACGTCCGGGCAGCCGCGTCCGTTGTCCCGCACGGCGATGCGCAGGTCCCCGTTGTGGCGCTCGGCCGTCACGGCGATGTCCACCCGGTCGCTGCTGAACCCCGGTCCATGCTTGATGGCGTTCTCCACCAGGGGTTGCAGGATCATGCTGGGGACCTCCGCATCGGCGCAGGCGGCCGGGATATCGTAGGTCACGCGCAACCGGTCCTGGAAGCGCACGGCCTCAATACCGAGGTAGTGGCCCACATGGTCGATCTCGTGGGCGAGCGCCACGCGGTCGCGCCGCTCCTTGTCCAGGGTGATGCGCAGCAGCTGGCCCAGGCGGCTCAGCACGGTGCGGGCCCGGCCGCTGTCCTGGTCCATCAGGGCGCTCACCGTGTTGAGGGTGTTGAACAGGAAGTGGGGCTGCAACTGCTTGCGCAGGGCGTTGAGCTGGCTGGTCTGGAGCTCGTTCTGCAGGCGCATCACCTGCGTCTCGCGCTCGCGCATCACGCGGGCGTTGTCCAGGGCCACCAGCACGCCCATCAACACGCCGTACTCCATGAACCGGCTGAGGATGGCCGGCGGCAGGGCGCTGAGGGCCCAATCACGCATGTTGGGATCGCTGAAATCGAACTCGCCCCGCCAATGCAGGATGGTGTAGTAGATGCAGGAGGTGGAGGCTTCGTGGAAGGCGGCGATCAGCAGGGCCACGCCCACGTGCAGCAGCAGCACGGGTCCCAGCGGGCGCCTGCTGAACGGCCAGCGCTTCAACAGCGTGTACACCAGGGGCGTGAGCAGGGCCCAGAACAGGAAGTTGAGGTAGGGCACCGGGGCCTCGCGCCACCACCGGAACTCGCCCATGGCCTTGAGCTCGGCATACACGTAATGGTGCATGTAGGCCTGCAGCAGGAACAGCGTGGCCAGCACCAACGCGCTCACCAGCACGATGCGGAAGCTGATCGGGGTGCGCTGGAAGTAGTTCACCGGAGGGGCGCTGGGCGGTCTTCCCCGGCGTGGGGCCGAAGGACGAAGGCCAAGCTATCCCGCCTCACCGCCCGCCCCTTCGCGATCGTGATGAACGGCGCCGGAAGGGATGGACAGGGACGAACGGTGAGGACGACCGGTGGCCCGCAAGGCGCCCATGGGCCCACCGTCCACCGCCATCGGGGGCACGGCGCCTATCCGAAGGTGAAGGTGAACCCGTTGACGGTGACCGTGACGGTCCCGTCGCACGAACCCGTGCCGAAGTCCACGTAGCGGGTGGCGAGCCCCTGCGGGGTGATCTCCAGCTTGCCGCTCACCACGTACCAGCAACCCACCTCCACACGCAGGGCCTCGGTGATGGTGAGGGTGTAGGGCAGGCCGTGCCGGTTGGTGCCGCTGCCGTTGCCGGTGATCAGGAACACATCGTCCCACGGGGTGAGCGTCCCCTCGCCCTGGACCCAGGTGCGTACGCGGTCGGCGGTGTGCGTGCTGGTCCACGCATTGTCCGGGGCGGTGACGGTGCCGTTGACGGCGATGGCGAAATGCGTATGCCCGTCGCCATCGGGGCCGAGGTTGGTCACCGTTTTGCTGCCCTGGACATGATGATCGTTCACGTAGTAGTCCTGCGGGGTGATGGTGATCACGGTGCCGGTGGCGCGGTAGGGCCCGGTGAAGGTCACCAGGATGCTGCCCCGGCGCGTGCGGCCGTCCTGTCCGGTGCAGTTCACCGGCCCGAAGTCGATCCACAGCGTGTGCGGCATGGCCGTGGTGTCGATGATGATGGTGTCGATGCAGGCGTCCATCATGCCGCGCACACCGCCCTCCTCCGCAGCCTGGTCGGCCTGCTTCAGCAGGTCGTTGAACAGGGCCTCCGACAGGCTGTTGTCCACGGCGGAGGTGTAGTCGTTGTTCACCGGGGTGTCGTTCTCCTTGCGGCAGGCCGTGAGGGCCAGCAGGCCCAGGACGGTCGTGGTGAGCAGGGTCCGTTGCATGGCTGGTGGTTTGGTTCCGGAGGGTACGACGCTATAACGCGGCCAAGGTTCGATCCGTTCATGCCGCCGGTGCGGTGCGCTCCAGGATCAGGAAGGTGAAGGCGTGGGCATGCCGCTCGTCGGCGGGGTGCTCCTGGCGCCACACCTCGCGCCAGCCGGCATCCAACGCGGGGAAATGGGTGTCGCCTTCCACCACGGCGTGCACCCGCGTGAGGTAGATGCGGTCCACCAGCCCCTTGGCCAGCGCCTCGCGGTACAGTTGCCCACCCCCGATCACGAAGACCTCGGGTTCCCCCAGGCTGCGGGCGTGCGCCAGGGCGGCTTCCAAGCTGGTGACCACCACGGCGCCGGGCGCCTCGTAGGCGGGGTTGCGGCTCACCACGATGTTGGTACGACCCTTCAACGGCCTGAAGCGCAGCGGGATGCTCTCCCAGTTGCGCCGCCCGGTGACGACACAGTGGCCGCGCGTGGTGCGCTGGAAGAACGCCATGTCGTCGGGCAGATGCCAGGGCAGGTCGCCCTCGCGGCCGATGACCCCGTTGGCGCTGGCGGCGACGATGGCGCTGACGGTCATACGGCGACCTCCGCCTTGATGTGCGGGTGCGGGTCGTAGTCCTTCAGCGTGAAATGGTCGTAACGGAAGGCGAAGAGGTCCTTCACCGCGGGGTCCAGGGCCATGGTGGGCAGCGGGCGCGGATCACGGGTGAGCTGGAGGCGGGCCTGCTCCAGGTGGTTGGTGTACAGGTGGGCGTCGCCGAGGCTGTGCACGAACTCGCCCGGTCGCAGGCCGCACACCTGGGCCACCATCAGGGTCAGCAGGGCGTAGCTGGCGATGTTGAAGGGCACGCCCAGGAACACGTCGGCGCTGCGTTGGTACAGCTGGCAGCTGAGCCTGCCCTCGGCCACATGGAACTGGAACAGGGCGTGGCAGGGCGGCAGGGCCATGCGGTCCACGTCGGCCGGGTTCCAGGCGCTGACGATGAGGCGGCGGCTGTCGGGGTTGCGCTTGATCTGCGCCACCACGTTGGCGATCTGGTCGATCACACGGCCGTCGGGCGCATGCCAGCTGCGCCATTGGTGGCCGTAAACCGGGCCCAGGTCGCCGTTGGCGTCGGCCCATTCGTCCCAGATGCGCACCCCGTTGTCCTGGAGGTACTTCACGTTGGTGTCGCCCGCCAGGAACCAGAGCAGTTCGTGGATGATGCTCTTGAGGTGCAGCTTCTTGGTGGTCACCAGGGGGAAACCTTCGCCCAGGTCGAAGCGCATCTGGTGGCCGAAACAGCTCAGGGTGCCGGTACCGGTGCGGTCGTGCTTGGGCACCCCTTCGTCCAGGATGCGGCGCAGCAGTTGGTGGTATTGCTTCATGGTTCGGGGTACCGGCGGCGGTGGCGCGTTGGCGTGGCGAAGTTAGCCCAGGCCGTAGCCCGCAGCGGCGGAGGGTGGCGGGTCGTCGTGCGGCGGTGGATGTGGCGGGCGCGTGGGTCCGTTGCGGGCGGCGCGTTCCCCGGCGGGTTCACGGCCGCCGTTGCCGGGCATGGCCGCCAGCAGGCGGAGCTTCATGCGTTCGTAGTAGCTGCGTTTGTCGATGGTGTGGCTGATGAGGTAGGCCACCATGGCGGCGTACATCAGCTGGAAGATCACGCTGTGGCGGTCGGTCATCTCCAGCACCAGGATGGCGCTGGTGAAGGGCGAGCGCGACACCCCGGTGAGGAAGGCGGTCATGCCGGCGAGCACCAGCACGTTGAACTCGCCGCGGCTGGGGGCGAACCACTGGGCGATCCATCCGCCCACGGCGGCGCCGCCGGCCAGGCTGGGGGCGAAGATGCCGCCCGCGCCGCCGGCGCTGAAGCTGAAGAGGGGGCCCAGGGTGCGGGCGGCGATGTCGCGCCATCCGGGGTCCACCGCGGCGTCGAAGAGGTAGCTTTCCAACAGGTGCTTGCCGCTGCCCAAGGCGAGGGTGCCGGTGAGCTTCACGGTGCAGGCGAAGGCCAGTGCGCAGCCCGTGGCGAAGAGGGCCTGGGCCACGGCGCCTTTCAGGGCCCGGCGCCATTTGTCCAGCAGCAGCACGGCCTTGCAGAACAGGGCTCCGGAGGCCCCCGCGCACAGGCCGATGGCGAGCACCTTGTACATGAAGCTGAAGCCCACGGGTTCCAGCTTGGGGTAGCCCAGGAAGAGGTAGGGGCCCAGCAGCAGCTGGGCGGTCATGCCGGCCAGGATCACGGCGGTGAGCACGGCGGTGCGGAACTGGGCGATGTGCGTGCGGGTGAGCTCCTCCACGGCGAAGACGATGCCGCCCAGGGGGGTGTTGAAGGCGGCGCTGAGCCCGGCGGCACCGCCGGTCACCATCATCACCTTGCGGCTCACCTTGGGCCAGAAGGGGGGCAGCAGCTTGTGCACGGTGCGGTACACGCTGCCGGCGATCTGCAGGGTGGGCCCCTCGCGGCCCACGGCGCCACCGCCCAGCACCATGGCCATGCTGCTGGCCATCTTCACCAGGATGATGCGCACGTTGAGGAAGCGCCAGCTGCGGTCGTTGCCCCGGTCGTCGGCCACCTCGATGGCGGCCATCAGCTGCGGGATGCCGCTGCCGCCGGCCAGGGGGGCGAAGCGCCGCACCAGCCACCAGCTGAGCAGGAAGGCCAGCGGGGCGCTCACGAAGATCCAATCCGGATGCAGGCCGATGACCCAGGCCTGGACCTGTTCCACCAGGGCGAAGAGCTTGGCGTAGCCCACGGCGATCAGGGCGGTGATCACGGCCGCCACCTGGTAGGGGAGCGTCAGCAGGGTGAGCTCCTTCATGCGGCTGTTCATCACCTTGCGGCCCAGCCAGGCCAGGGCGGCGGTCACCTGCCGTTGCAGGCGTTGGCCAAGGCGTGAGGGGGCGGGCGGAACAGGGGGCGGCACGGGGCAAAGGTGCCCGGCCCCGGCGCAGGTGCGGCGTGGTGCGTGCGTGCGCTACCAACAACACGGCATGGACAGCGGCTCACTCGGCGCCCACGCGCGCCAGGTCCACCAGCACATAGCGGTAGGTGGTGCCGCGGTCGTAGGCCTTGAGCAGCGTGCGTGTGCCATGGGCATCGAACACGGCCGTCATGGGGCAGGCGGCCAGCCCGCCTTCGGGCGCCCATGCGGTGCCCTGGCGCACCAGGTGCCCGGTGCGGTCGATGCGCACGGCCTTCAGCACGCCCGGCTCGGGCAGGGGCCCCTTGCCGTCGCCCCCGGCCCCGGCGGCCAGGATGCCGGCCAGGCCCTTGGGGGTGTGCCCGAAAAGCAGGGTGATCCCCTGGCTGTCGGCCCGCAGGCCCGCGGTCTCGTAGGCCTGCCCGCAGGTGGTGAGGTAGGCCCGGTCGATGTTGCGCTGCCAGCGCACCGAGTCGGTGGCGTCCAGGTAGCTCGTGCGCAGCATGCCGCAGAAATGGCGCATGGCCACGGCATCGCCCACGGGCAGCTGGAACTCGTTGTCCACGAAGGCTTCCACGAGCAGGGTGCCGCCGTCCCAGGCGGGCAGGAGGGCCACCACCTCATCGGGCAGCTTGGCCCGGGCGCTGACGGGCTTGCCGGGGTCGCCGTCCACGCTGCCGAAGCCGGTGAGCTTGGTCCTGCGGATACCGGCCGATCGTTGGTCCACCAGCGGGGTGGGCTTCAGCTTGGGGTCCTGTGGATCGAAGTGGACCACCTGGCCGGGGATGCCGGTGAGGGCACCGTACCGCAGCGCCAGGCTGATGCGGCCATCGGCGCGTTCGCAGAACCGGGCGGTGCTCACGAAGTCCTTGTCCACCAGCACGTCCTTCACCGTGCGGCCCTGGTCGCTGATGGTGGTGAAGTGCAGCTCGTGGCAGTTCTTGTCGCCCTTCTGCTCGTCGGCGCAGGGGAACACGTAGGCCAGCAGGAGCAGGCGCCCGTCGTTGGTGAACTGCATCTGGTGGATGCGGGCCTGTGCGGCGGGGTAGGGCAGGGTGGCCACGGCGCTCCAGGCTTCGCGCAGGTCGCGGTCCAGGCAGGTCATCCACAGCTGCTTGGGGTCCCTGCCCTTGCCGTCGTACATGTTCACCAGGTGGTGGGCGCCATCGGGCGCGGTGAGCAGGCGCTCGGTATGGGCGGCGGTGAGGCCGAGGCTGAAGAGGATGGGGTCGGGCAGGGGCCGGCGGGCCAGGCTGGTGGCGGGGTCCATGGCCCAGGGCTGGGCGAAGGAGGCCACGCGGCGCAGGCCCGAAAGGGCGGGCGGCGAACCGCCCACGGTGGCCACGGCCAGCTCGGTGCCCTTCTTGCCGGGGCTCACCAGCAGCACGTCCATGGTCTCGCCGCGCACCACGGGCATCAGGCCGTTCCACTTCGCGCCGTCGAGCTCCACGTCCTTCAGCGCCAGCTCCTCGGTGGGCCGCAGTTGCGCGTCGAGCCGCACCACCTTGTGGGTGCCGCCCTCCTCCACGTACAGCAGGGCGCGGCCGTCGGCGGGCAGCAGGCCGTCCACCACGGCGTGCTGGTCGCCCTGGGCGTTCTTGAACGAGCGGGTGAAGGCCTCACCCACCTGGGCGGCGGGCTGGCCAAGGGCGCCGGTGACCAGCAGGGCGGCCACGGGCAGGTGCAGGGTGCGGGTCATGGCTTGTGGGCGCGGCGGGCCGCTTTCACATGATGATGCCGGCGATGGTGGCGCTCAGGTAGCTGGCGAGGGTGCCGCAGAAGAGGGCCTTCAGGCCGAGCTTGGCCAGGTCGTGGCGGCGCGTGGGGGCCAGTTCGCCGATGCCGCCGATCTGCATGCCCACGCTGCTGAAGTTCGCGAAGCCGCAGATGGCGATGCTCACGATCAGCAGGCCCTTCTCGGTGACGATGGGCACGCTCTTGTTGGCCAGGTTCTGGAAGGCGACGAACTCGTTGATCGAGAGCTTCTGCCCCAGCAGGGTGGCCACGCTGCCCACGTCCTGTGCGGGCACGCCCATGGCCCAGGCCATCGGGTAGAAGAGCTTGCCGAAGATCCAGTTGAGGCTCAGGTGCAGGTCCGGGCTGAACAGGTGGCCGATGCGCAGCAGGCTCCAGTCGATCAGGGCGATCAGGGCGATGAAGCCGATGAGCATGGCGATGACGTTCATGGCGATCTTGAAGCCGTCGCCCGCGCCGTGGCTGATGGCGTCCACCACGTTGATGTAGTTGCTCTTCACCTCGAGCTTCACCTTGCCCATGGTCTGGCTCTGTTCGGTCTCGGGGAACACGATCTTGCTGATCACCAGGGCGCCGGGCGCGGCCATGAGGCTGGCGGCGATGAGCTTGGGGGCCAGGTCGTAGCCGGCCTGTGCGCCCATGTTGACGTACACCACGAGGATGCCGCCGGCGATGCAGGCCAGGCTGCCGCTCATGCTGGCCAGCAGTTCGCTGCGGGTCATGCCGGCCAAATAGGGACGGATCATCACCTGGGCCTCCACCTGGCCCACGAAGGCGCTGGCCACGTTGCTCAGGGCCTCGGCGCCGCTCACGCGCATCACGAAGTTCATGGCGCGGGCGATCAGCTGCACCACGCGCTGCATGATGCCGAAGTGGTAGAGCACGGCCACCAGCACGCACACCAGGATGATCGTGGCCGTGACGTTGAAGGCGAACACGAAGCCGCCGGCGGCGTAGTTGGCCACGGTGCCGTCGAACTGGATGGCGGCCAGCCCGCCGTACACGAAGGAGGCGCCCTGCCGGGCGAACATCTCGATCTTCTCCATGCCGTGCCCCAGCCACTGGAAGAAGCGGGTCACGGGGGGCACCTTCAGCACCAGCACGGCGATGAGCACCTGGAGCAGGATGCCGCTGACGATCACGCGCGGGTTGATGGCGCGGCGGTTGTTGCTGGCCAGGAAGGCCAGGCCGAGGATCAGGGCCATGCCGAGCAGGCCGGTCAGTCGTTCCATGGGTGGTGCGGTGCGGGTGTGTGGTCAGTCCTTGCCGAGGGGCAGCAGGTTGCGGCGCACCCAGCGCGGCAGCAGCACGGCGCCGGCCAGGATGTACGGGTAATAGCTGATCAGGCGCCATAACAGGGCCAGCGCCGGGGCCAGGCCCAGGGGGATGAACACGGCCAGGAAGTCGTTGAACAGGAACTCGGCCAGGCCGCTGCCGCCCGGGGTGGGGCTCACCAGCACCAAGATGCCCATGATCACCTGCTTGCCGAAGAGCAGCAGGTCGTTCATGGGCCGCCCGTCGTGGAAGGCGTGCACCAGGCAGTTGACGATGCTGTAGCGGGCGCTCCAGCTGGCGAAGGTGGCCAGCAGCGCGGGCCACCAGTAGCCCCAGCCCTTGTGGCGCAGGCCGGTGGCGGCGACGATCAGCTGGTCGCCGGTCTTCACGGCATTGCGGCGCCAGCGTCGCAGCACAGGCATGCTGAAGAGGCCCACCAGCCAGCGCTTCACGATCACCGGGTTGATGAACAGGGCGTACGCCACGAACAGCTTGTAGGCCAGGATGATGATGTACACGGCCCAGAAGGCCACGTAGATGCTGCTGCCCCACAGGCTGCTGCCCACGCCCACGCCGCTGAAAAGGGCGTCCTGCCCCAGCAGCAGCACCATCAGCGGGGCCATCACCGCCAGGAAGATGCCGTCCAGGAAGCTGGTGAAGGTGATCACCGTGATGCTGCGGCCCGCGTCGATGCCCTCGCGGTTGAGGATGAAGATGGCGAAGAGGAACCCCCCGCCGATCAGGCCCGGGGCCAGCGCCGAGCTGAACTCCCAGAGCATGATCACCACGAAGCTGCGCCACCAGCTGAGGTCGCGGTCGGTGAGGTGGCGTATGCGCACCATGTAGGCGTAGTCGCGCACCACCACACTGCCGAAGGCCAGGACGATCCACGCGGTGCTGGCCCAGGTCCATTGCACGCTGCGCAGGGCGCTCAGGTCGCTGTTGCGCAGGATGAGCACCGCGGTGATGCCCAGGCCGATGAAGACCGGCAGCAGCATCTTGCCGAGGCTGAAGGAGCGCAGGAAGGGGCGGGCATCATCCGTCATGCGGTGCCCAAAGTACCCATGGCGCGGACATCGGCCGCACGGGGGTGCGAAAGTGAGGTCCGCGGGCGGGGTGCTTGGTGGTGAAGGCGCAAAGCCCCATCTTGCCGACCCACAGCACCCCGCAGCATGGCCAGCAAGCTCTTCGCCACCAAGTCCGTTGAACAGATCATGGCCTCCGGTTCCGCCGAGGGCGAGCACGGCCTGCGACGCACGCTCACGGCCACCAACCTGGTGGCGCTGGGCATCGGGGCCATCATCGGCACGGGGATCTTCGTGCTCACGGGCACGGCGGCGGCCAACCATGCGGGGCCTGCGCTCACCATCTCGTTCATCGTCTCGGGGCTGGGCTGCCTGTTCGCCGGGCTGTGTTATGCGGAGTTCGCGGCCATGCTGCCCATCAGCGGCAGCGCCTATTCCTATTCCTACGCCACGCTGGGCGAGTTCCTGGCCTGGATCATCGGTTGGGACCTGATCCTGGAATACCTGTTCGGGGCCAGCACGGTGGCCGTGGGCTGGAGCGGTTACATGGTGAGCTTCCTGGAGGGCTTCGGGGTCCACCTGCCGGCGGCCCTCACCTCGGCCCCGCTGGTGCACGACGCCCAGGGATGGCACACCACGGGGGCCTTCATCAACCTGCCGGCGGTGCTCATCGTGGCGGTGATGACCTGGCTGCTGGTGCGGGGCATCCGTGAGTCGGCCAGCTTCAACAACATCATCGTGCTGGTGAAGCTGGCGGTGATCCTGCTCTTCATCTTCTTCGGCCTCTCGTATGTGGACACGGCCAACTGGTTCCCCTACGTGCCCGAGCGCGTCACCGAGGCCACGGGGGTGGGCAAGTACGGCTGGCAGGGCATCCTGGCCGGTGCCGGGGTGATCTTCTTCGCCTACATCGGCTTCGATGCGGTGAGCACGGCGGCGCAGGAGGCCCGGAACCCGCAGCGGGACATGCCCAAGGGCATCCTGTACTCGCTGTTGATCTGCACGGTCCTCTATGTGGTCACCGCGGCGGTGATGACCGGCATGGTGCACTACACCGAGCTGAACGTTCCGGCGCCCATCGCCCTGGCCATCGATTCGGCGGGCGGAGCGCTGGCCTGGCTGGCGCCACTGATCAAGGTGGGCGCCCTGGCCGGGCTCAGCTCGGTGATCCTGGTGATGCTCATGGGCCAGCCGCGCATCTTCTTCAGCATGAGCCGCGACGGGCTGCTGCCGCCGGTCTTCGCCAAGGTGCACCCCCGGTTCAAGACCCCCCACATCACCACCCTGCTCACCGGCACGGTGGCCGCCGTCATCGCCGGGCTGTTCCCCATCGGGCTGCTGGGCGAGCTGGTGAGCATCGGCACCCTGCTGGCCTTCGTCATCGTGTGCGTGGGCATCATCGTGCTGCGGCGCACCCGGCCGGAGATGCCGCGCCCCTTCCGCACACCGTGGGTGCCGCTGGTGCCGGTCCTGGGCGCGGCGATCTGCCTGGTGCAGATGGCGTTCCTGCCGCCGGACACCTGGCTGCGCCTCGTCATCTGGATGGCGATCGGCATCGCGATCTACTTCACCTACGGCCGCAAGCACAGCCACCTCACGGCGGGCAGGGACCGGTAGGCGCATGAGCGGCTTCCATCGTTCGCTCGGGTTGTGGGACGCCACCATGCTGGTGGCCGGTTCCATGATCGGCTCGGGCATCTTCATCGTCAGCGCGGGCATGCTGCGCGACCTGGGGTCGGCCGCGTGGATGCTGGTGGCCTGGGTGGTGGCCGGGGTGCTCACGGTGATGGCCGCCCTGAGCTACGGCGAGCTCGCGGCCATGATGCCCAAGGCCGGGGGGCAGTTCGTGTACCTGCAACGCGCCTACGGCCGGCTCACGGCCTTCCTGTACGGGTGGACGGCCTTCACGGTGATCACCTCGGGCATCATCGCGGCGGTGGCCGTGGCCTTCACCAAGTTCAGCGCGGTGTTCTTCCCGGTGCTGGCCCCGGAGCACATCCTCTTCGACCTCGGCTTCCTGAAGGTGGGCACCGCCCAGGTCTATGCGGTGGCGTCCATCCTGCTGCTCACCCTGTTCAACACCCGCGGGGTGGAGGGCAGCAAGAACTTCACCACCATCTTCACCACGGCCAAGGTGGTGGCGGTGCTGGGGCTCATCGTGGCGGGCCTTTCGGTGGGCCTGGGCACCGGGGTGCTCACGGCCAACTTCGAGCCGGGGTGGAACGCGGTGCGCCTCGATGCGGAAGGCCACGCGGTGCCGCTCACCGGCGCCGCGCTCATCAGCATGCTCGGTGTGGCCATGGTGGGCTCGCTCTTCAGCAGCGACGGGTGGAACAGCGTGACCTTCATCGCCGGGGAGATCAAGGACCCGCAGCGCAACATCCCGCGGAGCCTGGCCCTCGGCACCTTCCTGGTCACCGCGCTTTACGTGCTGGCCAACATCACCTACCTGGCCTTGCTGCCGGCCGCGGACATCATGCACGCCGAGGCGGACCGTGTGGGCACGGCGGCCGCGCAGGTCATCCTGGGGCCTTCGGCCGTGGCGGTGATGGCCGCGCTGATCATGGTGAGCACCTTCGGCTGCATCAACGGCTATGTGCTGGTGGGGCCGCGCATGTATTACGCCATGGCGCGGGAGGGGCTCTTCTTCCGGCAGGCCGGTGTGCTCAGCGGGCGGGGGGTGCCGCAATGGGCCCTGTGGGTGCAAAGCCTGTGGGCCAGCCTGCTCTGCTTCAGCGGCACCTACGGCGACCTGCTGGACTATGCCACCTTCGCCTCGCTGCTCTTCTACGTGGTCACCATCGCCGCCCTGTTCGTGCTGCGGCGGCGCGAGCCGGGCGCGGCACGGCCGTACCGCGCCGTAGGCTACCCGTGGGTGCCCGCCCTGTACATCCTGTGCGCGCTGGCCTTCTGCGTGAACCTGCTGGTGAACAAGCCCGACTTCACCGTGGGCAGCCTGGTGATCGTGGCCCTGGGCGCGGTGGTGTATTTCGCCACGGGCCTGCACCGCGGCCGGTCCGCCCCGGAGCCGGAGCCCGACGGCCGGACCTGAGGGCCGCAGGGCTCAGTTGGTCTGTTCGCGCCGTTTGATCTCGTCCCGGATCTTGCTGGCGCGCTCGTAGTCCTCCTCGCGGAGCGCCTTTTCCAGCATTTCCTGCAGCTCCTCGATGCTGCTGCCCTTGATGCCCTTGGCGGGCTTGCCGCGTTCCACGGGTTCGGCGGGGCGCTCCTCCTTGCCTTCGTCACCCTCCTCCACCTTCAGGCCGGCGGCCCCCATGATGAACTCATAGGTGAAGATGGGGCATTGGAAACGCAGGGCCAGGGCGATGGCATCGCTGCTGCGCGCGTCGATCTCCACCTCGTGCCCGTTCTGTTCCAGCACCAGCTTGGCGTGGAAGATGCCCTCCACCAGGTCGTTGATCACCACCTCCTTGAGCCCCACGCCGAGGGTGTCGCTGAGGTTCTTGAACAGGTCGTGCGTGAGCGGACGCGCGGGCTTGATGTTCTCCACCTGGATGGCGATGGCCTGGGCCTCCACGCCGCCGATGATGATCGGGAGCCGCCGTTCGCCCTGCGCCTCCGCCAGGATCAGGGCGTAGGCACCGGCGTGCGTGTGGCTGTAGGTGATGCGCAGGAACTTCAGCTCGACCTTGTCCATCCTCTCCGTGCGGGGCCGTGAAGATAGGATGCGGGGCCGGTTCAGCGCTCGGCGTTGAGCTTCTTGGCGGCCTCGATCAGCTTGGGCAGCACCTCGAAGGCATCGCCCACGATGCCGTAGTCGGCGGCCTTGAAGAAGGGGGCCTCGGGGTCCTTGTTCACCACGCAGATCACCTTGCTCTGGTTCACCCCGGCCAGGTGCTGGATGGCGCCGCTGATGCCGATGGCGATGTAGAGGTCGGGCCGGATGGCCGCCCCGGTCTGTCCCACGTGCTCGTGGTGCGGCCGCCAATGGTCGTCGGCCACCGGCCTGCTGCAGGCGGTGGCGGCGTGCAGCTCCCGCGCCAGGTCCTCGATGAGGCCCCAGTTCTCGGGCCCCTTCATGCCGCGGCCACCGCTCACCACGCGCTCGGCCTCGGGCAGGGGGATGCCGGCACCGGCCTTGCGCAGTTCCTTGACCGTGATGCGCGCCGCGCCCACGTCGCCGCCGAACTCCTGCACCGCGGCGGGCGCGCCACCACCGGCGATGGGCACGCTGTTGGGGCTGAGGCTGATCACCTTCACCGGGCTCTTGACCTCCACGTAGGCGCGGGCCTTGCCGCTGAACACGTTGCGGCGGAAGCTGCCTCCCTCGGGCAGTCCGGTGGCGCCGGCCACATGGCCCGCCTTGAGCCGCACGGCCACCCGCGGGGCCACGGCCTTGCCCGTGGCATCGGACACGCACACGATGGTGTCGGCCTTCTCCGCCTCGGCCACGGCGCACACCAGGCGGGTGAGCTGCTGGCCGTCCACGGCCTTCACGCCCCGGGCCACAACGACCTTGCCGGCGCCGTGCGCGCCCAGTTGCTCCAGGCCCTGCGCGTCGCCGAAGGTCACGGCCGTCACGGGGCCACCGGCCAGCTTGCTGGCGTAGGTCACCGCCTCCTGGGCCGCTTTCGGGAGCTTCTCGCCCCGGGTGTCGATGAAAACGATGGTGCTCATGGAAGGAATGGGTTGGGGCGCATCCTGAGGCGCCCGTGGGATTCAATGGGATCAGATCACCTTGGCTTCGGTGTGCAGCAGCTCGATGAGCTTGCCGGCCTCCTCGGCCGGGATGAGCTTCACGGCACCCTTGGCGGGGGGCAGCTCGAAGCGCACGGTGCCGGCCAGGGGGGCCGTGCCCGAGGCGGGCACCACCTGCAGGGGTTTGGTGCGTGCGGCCATGATGCCCCGCATGTTGGGGATGCGTTGTTCGGCCATGCCTTTCGCCGCACCGATCACGCAGGGAAGCTGCAGTTCCACCACCTCCACGCCGCCGGGCACGTCGCGCTCCACGGTGGCGGTGGTGCCGTTCACGTCCAGTTTGCTCACCACCGGCACGTAGGGCAGCTCCAGCAGCTCGGCCACCATGGCCGCCACCTGGCCCCCGTTGTGGTCGATGGTCTCCTTGCCGGCCAGCACCAGGTCGAAGCCCTTGCCCTGGGCGTAGGCGGCCACTTCGGCGGCCACCTGGTAGGCGTCCAGCGGGCGCGCATCCACCCGCACGGCCTCGTCGGCGCCGATGGCCAGGGCCTTGCGGATCGTGGCCTCGGTATCGGCCGGGCCCACGGTGATGGTGGTGACGCTGCCTGCGCCGGCGGCCTCCTTCAACTCCAGGGCGCGCACCAGGGCGTACCACTCGTCGTAGGGGTTCACGATGAAGGTGACGCCGGTGCCGTCGTATTGCGTGTGGTCCGCCGTGAAGGCGATGCGCGCCGTGGTGTCGGGCACCTGGCTGATCAGGACGAGGATCTTCATGGTCTGGGCATGCTGCCGGCGCCGGGGGATGGGTGTGCCGGTAGTGGGGCGCGAAAGTAAGGCCCGTGATGCGACCGCGCCGCTCCCGGCCCCTGTGCCCTTGCGATCCGGTGACGCGTTGCGCCGGTGCCAGGCCGTTCCCGGCTTCGGGCTTGGTCCTGCCGCCCGCACCCTGCGGTCCGCCAGGGTGGGCACCGGGGGAGTGCGGCCGGAAAGCCTCGAGGCCCGCGGCTGCGCCGCTGCCTCCTCTGCGCGGCCTACTTTTGGGGCCCATACGTCCGCCCATGCGCACCATCCAGTACCGCGAAGCCCTCAACGAGGCCATGTCCGAGGAGATGCGCCGCGACCCGAACGTGTTCCTGATGGGGGAGGAAGTGGCCGAGTACGACGGGGCCTACAAGGTGAGCAAGGGCATGCTGGCCGAGTTCGGTCCGCAGCGTGTCATCGACACGCCCATCAGCGAACTGGGCTTCGCGGCCATCGGCGTGGGTGCGGCCATGAACGGGCTGCGCCCCATCGTGGAGTTCATGACCTGGAACTTCGCCATCCTGGCCAGCGACCAGATCATCAACCACGCCGCCAAGATGCTGCAGATGAGCGGTGGGCAGTTCCATGTGCCCATCGTGTTCCGCGGCGGCAACGGCAGCGCCGGCCAGCTGGCCGCTACGCACAGCCAGAGCTTCGAGGCCTTCTACGCCAACATCCCGGGCCTCAAGGTGGTGAGCCCCAGCACGCCGTACGACGCCAAGGGCCTGCTCAAGAGCGCCATCCGGGACGACGACCCGGTGCTGGTGATGGAGAGCGAACGCATGTACGGCGACAAGGGGGAGGTGCCCGACGGCGAGTACCTGGTGCCCATCGGCGTGGCCGACGTGAAGCGCACGGGCACGGACGTCACCATCGTGTCCTTCAACAAAATGATGAAGGTGGCACTGGCCGCGGCGGAAGAACTGCAGAAGGAAGGCATCGCGGCCGAGGTGGTGGACCTGCGCACCATCCGCCCGCTCGATACGGCCACCATCCTGGCCAGCGTGCGCAAGACCAACCGCCTGGTGGTGGTGGATGAGAACTTCCCGATGGTGAGCGTGGCCAGCGAGGTGGCCTACCGCGTGCAGAAGGACGCGTTCGACTTCCTGGACGCCCCGGTGCTGCGCGTGAACCAGGCCGACACACCGCTGCCCTTCAGCACCCCGCTCATCGACGCCAGCCTGCCCAACCCCGCCCGCGTCATCGCCGCTGTGAAGGAGGTGATGTACCTGCGGAAGTGAGCGGCGGGCCGCCGGGCCACGCGGCACATTCCCGGCCCGGCCGGACTTTCCTATTTTCGCGCCCGCTTTTCGGCCAGCCTGGTGGAAAGCGCTGAAGGACAAGACCGTACACAACACAGAACGCGATGGGAGCTGAACTGATGTATTACCTGCCCGTACTGGGCGTGGTGGGCCTGGTGGTCATGGTGGCCAAGAGGATCTGGGTGAGCAAGCAGGATGCGGGCGACGCCAATATGCAGGAACTGGCGGGCTACATCGCCAAGGGGGCGAGCGCCTTCCTGAAGGCCGAGTGGAAGGTGCTGGGCGTGTTCGCCGCGATCGCGGCCGCGTTGCTGGCCTGGAGCGGCACGCTGGTGCCGCACAGCGACTGGGTGATCGCCGTGGCCTTCCTGATCGGGGCCTTCTTCAGCGCTTTCGCAGGGTGGATCGGCATGAACATCGCCACCAAGGCCAACGTGCGCACCACCCAGGCCGCGCGCACCAGCCTGGCCAAGGGCCTGCAGGTGAGTTTCAACGGCGGTACGGTGATGGGTCTCGGCGTGAGCGGCCTGGCCGTGCTGGGCCTCAGCTCGCTCTTCATCGTCTTCCACGGCATGTACGTGGGCGGCGCCTCGCCCAACGGGGAGGAGATGATGAAGGCCCTGGAAGTGCTCGCCGGGTTCAGCCTCGGTGCCGAATCCATCGCGCTCTTCGCCCGTGTGGGCGGCGGCATCTACACCAAGGCGGCCGACGTGGGCGCCGACCTGGTGGGCAAGGTGGAGGCCGGCATCCCCGAGGACGACCCCCGCAACCCCGCCACCGTGGCCGACAACGTGGGCGACAACGTGGGCGACGTGGCCGGCATGGGTGCCGACCTCTTCGGCAGCTACGTGGCCACCATCCTCAGCACCATGGTGCTGGGCCGTGAAGTGGTGAGCCAGGACAGCTTCGGCGGCATGGCCCCCATCCTGCTGCCCATCCTCATCGCCGGCCTGGGCATCGTGTTCAGCATCATCGGCACCTTCTTCGTGCGGATCAACAAGGACAGCGACAGCGTGATGGCCGCCCTCAACCGGGGCAACATCGGCTCCATCGTCCTCACGGCCATCGCCAGCTACTTCGTGATCGGCTGGATGCTGCCCGCGACCATGACCTTCCAGCGCGGCGACGTGGTGATGGAGATCGCCCGCATGAACGTGTTCTGGGCCATCATCCTCGGCCTGGTGGTGGGCTTCCTCATGAGCTACATCACCGAATACTACACGGCCATGGGCCGCAAGCCGGTGATGAGCATCGTGCGCAAGAGCGGCACGGGCCACGCCACCAACGTGATCGGCGGCCTGGCCGTGGGCATGGAGAGCACCTTCCTGCCGATCCTCGTGCTGGCGGCGGGCATCTTCGGCGCCTTCGAACTGGCCGGCCTCTACGGGGTGGCCATCGCCGCCGCCGGCATGATGGCCACCACGGCCATGCAGCTGGCCATCGACGCCTTCGGCCCCATCAGCGACAACGCCGGCGGCATCGCCGAGATGAGCGGCCTGCCCAAGGAGGTGCGCGAGCGCACCGACATCCTGGACGCCACGGGCAACACCACCGCCGCCACCGGCAAGGGCTTCGCCATCGCCTCCGCCGCCCTCACCGCCCTGGCCCTCTTCGCCGCATACGTGGGCCTGGCCGGCATCACCGCCATCGACATCTACAAGGCCGACGTGCTGGCCATGCTCTTCGTGGGCGGCATGATCCCCTTCCTCTTCAGCAGCATGGCCATCAGCGCCGTGGGCAAGGCGGCCATGGACATGGTGCGCGAGGTGCGCCGCCAGTTCAAGGAGATCCCCGGCATCATGGAGGGCAAGGCCAAGCCCGAGTACGAGAAGTGCGTGGCCATCAGCACCCAGGCCTCCATCCGCGAAATGATCATGCCCGGCGCGCTGGCCCTGCTCAGCCCGGTGATCGTGGGCTTCGCCTTCGGCCCCGAGGCGCTCGGCGGCCTGCTCGCCGGCATCACCGTCAGCGGCGTGCTCATGGGCATCTTCCAGAACAACGCCGGCGGCGCGTGGGACAACGCCAAGAAGAGCTTCGAGAAGGGCGTGGAGATCGACGGCACCATGTACTACAAGCACAAGAGCGACAAGCCCTCGCCCCCGCACCAGGCCGCCGTCACCGGGGATACGGTGGGCGATCCGTTCAAGGACACCAGCGGTCCTTCCATGAACATCCTGATCAAGCTCACCAGCATCGTGGCGCTGATCATCGCGCCCCACCTCGCCGACAAGGATCACCACGACGCCACCCCGGCACCGGCGCTGCAGAACATGCCCGTGGGCAGCAGCAACGCGACCCTGCCCGCGACCTCCGCCAAGGACCACGCGTCGGTGACGCTGGACCTGAGCGACAGGTTCTGAACCGGCCCGGACGGAACGAGAACGGCGCGCCCTGCGGCGCGCCGTTCTCGTTGATGCGCCCGGCTTCAGGAGAGCAGGGCCACTGCAAGGGCCGTCAGGAGCAGGACCGGAATGCCGACACGCCTGTTCCAGCGCCCGCGCAGTGCGGCTCCGTATGTCAGCTTGGGGAGGAACAGGCTTCGCACCAAGGCACCAAGCCTGCGGGGAAGGCCGAACAGACCTTCCAGGACCCCTGTGCAAGCACCTCACCGATGAGTTCGGCGATGGCTTCACCGAGCGGCATGCTCAGCGCTTCTTAGCGGGGGCCTTCGCCGCGGCCTTGGCCGGGGCTTTGGCGGCCTTGCCGTGCCCGTTGCTGGACGGCGTGTCGGCCGGGAACAGGCCGTGGATCTCCGCATCGATGGACTGGATGATGCGGCCCAGGTCGTCGGGCTTCACGTGGAAGGCGTTGTCGTCCACGTCGATGATCAGCAGCTTGCCCTTGTCGTAGGTGCTGATCCAGGCCTCGTAACGTTCGTTGAGGCGCTTGAGGTAGTCGATGCTGATGCCGTTCTCGTACTCGCGGCCGCGCTCGGCGATCTGCGCCACCAGGTTGGGCACGCTGGCGCGCAGGTAGATCAGCAGGTCGGGCGGGGTGATCGCGCTGTCCATGTTCTGGAACAGCCGGAAGTAGTTCTCGAAGTCGCGCGTGGTCATCAGCCCCATGGCGTGCAGGTTGGGGGCGAAGATGAAGGCGTCCTCGTAGATGGTGCGGTCCTGGATCACGTTGCGGCCGCTCCTGCGGATCTCCAGCAGCTGCTCGAAGCGCGAGTTGAGGAAGAAGATCTGGAGGTTGAAGCTCCAGCGCTGCATGTCCTTGTAGAAGTCGAACAGGTAGGGGTTGTTGTCCACGGCCTCCTGCAGCTGGTCCCACTTGTAATGCTTGGCCAGGAGCTGCGTGAGGGTGGTCTTGCCCGAACCGATGTTGCCGGCGATCGCGATGTGCATGATGGAGCGGAGCTGAAGCGGGATGGCGAAGATACCCGCCGCCGCCGGTGCCGGGCGCGGTTGTGGAAAAGTCAGGGTGCGGGCAGGCGGGCGATCACGATGCGGTCCGCGAGCAGGAGCATCATGCGGCCCTGTTCCACGCGTGCGTCGCGCAGCACCTCGCCCGCACGCAGCGGCGGCAGGGGCAGGGGCACGGCCTCCCCCACCGGCAGGTCGCACCGCTCGAAACGGCCCTTGCGCACCAGGTACAACGAGCGGTGCCGCACCTCGAAGCGTTCCACGCCCTGCAACGGGATGGTGCGGGCGTAGGTGCCGAAGAGGTCGAACACCAGGATGCCGTGCCGGGGCGAGTTCACGTAGAGCCAGTTGTCCAGTTCCTGCATCTGCACGGGCTCCGGCGTGTGGCCGATCAGCTGGTCGATGCGGCCGGTGGACGCCACGGGCCGCAGCTGCGCATCCACGCGGATCAGCTCGCCCTCGCGCTGGTCGAAGAACCAGAAGTGGTTCTGCACGCTGGCGCAGGCCAGCACCACCTGGGGGAAGCCGCTGCGCGGCAGGTTGATCACGCTGCCCTGCAGGCTCAGGGTGTTGTCCAGCATGGCCAGCTGGCCCTGCTCGGCGCTGAAGAGCAGGGGCTTCAGGCTGTAGAAGGCGTCGAGCACGGCGATGCGGCCGAAGGTCTTCACGCTGTTGCGCAGCCAGCTCTCCCCGCGCGGGTCGAACAGGACGAGCTCATCGCCGCGCAGGGCGTACACGTGGCCCAGCTCGT
Organism: Flavobacteriales bacterium; assembly: GCA_013360395.1. Taxonomy (GTDB): domain Bacteria; phylum Bacteroidota; class Bacteroidia; order Flavobacteriales_F; family PHOS-HE28; genus PHOS-HE28. Next base: position 5,071 of record JABWBQ010000027.1, on the reverse strand, counting down.
CGGTGGTGAACGCGTCGAAATGCCCTTCGATCACGGCCTCCGTACGGGGTTCGGACTGGGCCGGGGCGGCCGTGCACAGGGCCGGGAGGGCGAGGTGCAGCAGGAGGGTACGGGGCGTCACGGCACCGGCTGGGGCAACAACTGTTCCAGGTAGCTGCGGTCGTTGGCCAGGCGGGGCACCTTGTGCTGGCCGCCGAGCTTGCCGCGTTGTTTCATCCATCCGTGGAAGGTGCCCGCCGGCATGGCATGCACCAACGGCCGGGCCAGGATGCGATCGCCGGTGCGCTTGGCGTCGTAGTCCGAGTTCACCGTGCGCAGCGCGCCGTCCAGCGTGGCGGTGAAGGCGTCCAGGTCGGCCGGCGGACGCTCGAACTCGATGAGCCACTCGTGCCCGCCGCGCCCGGCGGCGTCCTGGTGGATGGGCCCGGCGGTGTACTCGTGCACCACGGCCCCATGGGCCCGGCAGGCGGCCTCGATGGCGCGGTCGGCGTTCTCCACGATGAGCTCCTCGCCGAAGGCGTTGATGAAGCTGCGGATGCGGCCGCTCACCTGGATGCGGTACGGGCGCACGCTGGTGAAGCGCACCGTGTCGCCCGGCACGTAGCGCCACAGGCCGGCGTTGGTGCTCACCACCAGGGCGTACTGGGCGCCGGCCTCCACCTCGTGCAGCAGCTTGGTCCGCGGTCGCTCGCACCCCACCTGGTCCAGCGGCATGAACTCGAAGAAGATGCCGTAGTCCAGCATCAGCAGCAGGTCGTCGGCCCCGTGGCGGTCCTGGATGGCGAAGTAGCCCTCGCTGGCGTTGTAGCTCTCCAGGTAGTTCATGGTGGGCGAGGGGAAGAGCGCCGCGAAGGGCTCCCGGTAGGGGCGGAAGCTCACCCCGCCGTGCATGAAGAGCTCCAGGTTGGGCCATACCTCCAGCATGTGCCGCTTGCCGGTGAGCTCCAGGATGCGGCGCAGGATCACCAGCGTCCAGCTGGGCACGCCGGCGATGCAGCGCACGTCCTCCCGCATGGTCTCGCGCGCCATCTGCTCGATCTTCTCCTCCCACTTGTCCATCAACGCCACCTCGATGGCCGGGGTGCGCCGCAGCTCCACCCACAGGGGCAGGTTGCGGATGATGATGGCCGAGAGGTCGCCCGCGTACGCGTCAGGCCGCAACCGCTCGATGGTGCTGCTGCCGCCCACCACCATGCTCATGCCCATGAACAGCTTGCTCTGCGGGAACTGCTCGTAATGCAGCGCGATCAGGTCCTTGCCGCCCTTGTAGTGGCAATCCTCCAGGGCCTCGCGCGTCACCGGGATGAACTTGCTGCGGTCCTGCGTGGTGCCGCTGCTCTTGGCGAACCACTTCACGTCCGTGGGCCACAGCAGGTTCTGCTGCCCCTGCCGCATGCGCTCCACGTAGGGCCGCACATCGTTGTAGTCCTGCAGCGGCACCCGCTCGCGGAACACGTCCGGGTCGCGCACCGTGCCGTACTCGTACCGTTTGCCCCACTCGGTGTGCCGGGCGCTGCGCACCAGGTGGTGGAACACCTCCAGCTGGGCCTCGTGCGGGTTGTCGCGGAACAGGTGGATCTGCTGCAGCCGCTTCTTGATCAGGAAGGAGAACAGCGCGTTGACGGGCATGGCGGAGGCGGCTCGGGTCCGTGGGCGCGGCTATCTTGTGCCGAAAAGGTAATACCATTTGAACATCCGGTACCATACGGACCGCCTGCCCTTTCCCCCCGCGCCTGCTCCAAGAGCGCTGTTCCGCAGGGCCCGCGGCACAAAAGGTCGCTTGGATCGACCTGTGAATAATGGGCCGTGCATCCCCGGTCGCGCTTGAACATCCGGAGGATACCAACGAACACCGCGTTCATGCACACCGGAGCCCTGCGCAAGATGCACGCCGCCCTCGATCCGGGGACCGGCCGGGTGCGCTACACCCTGCAGTTGGGCGAAGCGGTCATCGACCTCAACGGGCGGTTGGGCACCGGCCTCACCGTGCGGGCCACGGGGGAAAGGACCTGCGTGCTGTGCGGCCGTGCGGTGACCAGGTTCTTCGGCCAGGGCTTCTGCTATCCCTGTTCCCGCGATGCGCCGGAGGCCTCCGAATGCATCGTGCGGCCCGAGCTCTGCCGCGCGCACCTGGGCGAGGGCCGCGACCCGGCCTGGGAGCGGGCGCACCACGATCAGGAGCACCTCGTGTACCTCAGCTTCACCGGCGGGGTGAAGGTGGGGGTGACGCGCAGCACCCAGGTGCCCGTGCGCTGGATCGACCAGGGGGCGGTGCAGGCCCTGCCCATCGCACGCACGCCCCACCGCCAGTGCGCCGGCCTCATCGAGGTGGCCCTCAAGGCGGTGTTCGCCGACCGCACGGACTGGCGCGCCATGCTGCGGCACGTGCAGCCCCCGCCCGATGCCCTGCCGGCCCAGCGGCCCCGCGCGCTCCAGGCCATCCCGTCCGCGTTGCAGGCCCATGCGCTCCACGCGGAGGCCGTGGTGCACCTGCAATACCCGGTGGACCACCTGCCGCCCAAGGTGCGCAGCGTGAACCTGGAGAAGGAGCCCGAGGTCGGCGGCACGCTGGCGGCCATCAAGGGACAATACCTCGTGTGGGCCGATGGGCGGGTGCTCAACGTGCGCAACCACAGCGGGTTCCACATCGAACTGGACGACGCGCGGCCGGCGGGTGCCCCTCGATCGTAACCCCGGCCCCCGCCCCGCCGTTAAGAAGGCAGGTTTTGGTCAGTGGACCGATCGTTAGGGCAGTCGAGGGGTCGTTCATCCGAACGGCCCTTCGCTGTTCCTGGGCGGGTCAGTGCACGCGGACGGTGAAGGGCATGCGCGCCTGGATGCCGGTGGCCTGCCTCACACGCTGCAGCTCGCGGGTCTGGTCCACCACGGCGGGGTCGAGGCCCAGCACCTCGCGTTCCACGTAGCTGGTGGCCCGGGCGTTCAGGCCCTTCAGCAGGCTTTGGAACAGGTCCTCCTGCTCGGGGTAGCCCACGGTGCGGTACTTCTCCAGGCCGGCCATACGGGCGGCGGCGGCGATGGCGTCCTCCAGCCCCCCCAGTTCGTCCACCAGGCCCACCCGCTTGGCGTCCGTACCCGTCCACACGCGGCCGCGGCCCACGCTGTCCACCTGGGCCACGCTCATCTTGCGGCCCTGGGCCACGCGCTCCTTGAAGGTCTCGTAGAAACGGTCCACCATGCCCTGGATCAGGGCGTGCTCGTCGGGGCGCAGCGGGCGCGACACATCGAACAGGTCGGCGTAGTGGTTGGTCTTCACCCCGTCCACGGTGATGCCCAGGTGCTCGTTGAGCAGTTCCTGCGCGTTGGGGATGATGCCGAACACGCCGATGCTGCCGGTGATGGTGTTGGGTTCGGCGTAGATGGTGTTGGCGTTGCAGCTGATGTAGTAGCCGCCGCTGGCGGCCACGTCGCCCATGCTCACCACCAGCGGCTTGGCGGCGCGGGCCAGCTCGAGTTCGCGCCAGATCACGTCGCTGGCCAGGCCGCTGCCGCCCGGGCTGTTCACCCGCAGCACGATGGCCTTCACGGTGCTGTCCTCGCGGGCCTTGCGCACGGCCTCCGCGAGCGTCTCGCTGCCGATGGTCTCCTCGTCGCCCTTGCCGCTGTTGATGCCGCCCGAGGCGTACACCACGGCCACCTTCTCCTTGGCGGTGGCGCTGCCGGTCACCACATCATCGCCGGCCACGGTCGCACGCTTGTACGTGCCCAGCGACACCAGTTCCAGGTCCTTGCCTTCGGCCACGCCGAAGCGCTTCTTCAGCAGGGCCACCACTTCGTCGCGGTAGAGCGCCCCGTCCACCAGGCCCAGGCGCTGGGCATCGCGTCCCTGGCGCACCTCCATGCTGTCGGCGATGCGCTCCAGGCGGGCCTTGTCCAGATGACGGGCCGCGGCCACGGCCTCCAGGTACTGGTCCCAGATGCCGTCGATCAGCGCACCGAGCTGCTCCTCGTTGGCCGGGGTCATCTCCTTCTCGGTGTACATCTCCCCGTAGCTCTTGTACTTGTTGTTGCTGCCCTTCACGAACTGCATGTCCACCCCGGCCTTCTCGAACAGCCCCTTGAAGAAGGTGAGCTGGGCCTGCAGACCGCGGAAGTCCACATCGCCCTCCGGCACCACGAACACCGAATCGGCCGCACTGCACAGGAAGTAGGTGCCCTGGGTGTAGAACTCCGCATGGGCGTAGATGGGCTTGCCGCTCTTGCTGCGGAACTCCAGCAGCTTGCTGCGGATCTCCTGCGCGGTGGCGCTGCCGGCGTTCAGCAGGGTGGGCTCCAGGAAGATGCCGGCGATGCGTTCGTCGCGGCCGGCCTTGTCGATGTTCTCCAGCACCTCGTCCAGCCCGGTGCGGCCCGTGGCCTGGAAGGGCCCGAAGTCCAGCGCCAGGTCGTCCTTCCGCCCGCGGTCCACGATCTCGTCGTTCAGCCGCAGGTGCAGCACCGAGCCCTTTTTCACCGTGGGGGCTTCCTTGCCGAAGGAGGCGCCGGCAGCGGCCACCAGGCCCAGCAACAGCACGAACAGCAGCACGCACACGAGCAGGAAGCCCAGCATCGAGGCGAAGACGTATTTCAGGAATTGGCCCATGGTCGGGAAGGGGGTTCGTTCGGGGCCGAAAATACCCGGCGGCGCGACGGTCGTGGGCGGGCGATCACACCAGCGGCGGGCGCGGGGGATGGAAGGCACCGGATACCTTCGCCCCATGGCCGCCGAGGTGCTGCTGCTGCTGGGGGCCGACCAGGGCGACGTGCGGGCCACCTTCGCCCGGGCCGAAGCGGCCATCGACGCCCGCTGCGGAACGGTGCTGGCGCGCAGTCGCGACCACTGGACCGAGCCGTGGGGCTTCGCCGGGCCGGCGCTCTTCCTGAACCGCGCACTGCTGGTGGCCACCGCGCTGTCCCCGTCGCGGCTCATGGAGGCCCTGCTGGCCATCGAGCAAGGCCTGGGGCGGGTGCGCGGCGGCACGGGCTACGCTTCGCGCACCCTCGACATCGACATCCTGCTCTGGCAGGACCGCCGCATCGACCTGCCCGGGGTGCAGGTGCCGCACCCCCGCCT
>JABWBQ010000026.1 GCA_013360395.1 Flavobacteriales bacterium | reverse complement strand
GCCGCCATCGCCGACGCCGCCCGCAGCGCGGGGGCCGAGCTGCCCTTCCTGCGCCCCGCCGCCCTGGCCACCGACACCGCCTCGTCCATCGACGTCGTGCTCCATGCCCTGGACCACTTCGCCGCGCAGGGCAGCACCTTCGACCTGCTGTGCATGCTGGAGCCCACCTCGCCCCAGCGCACCGCCGCCGATGTGCTCGCCGCCATGGACCTGCTGCTGGCCACCCCCGGGGCCGAGAGCGTGGTGGGCGTGTGCCGCACCGAGGGCGGGCATCCCGCATTCCTGGCGCGCATGGACGGGGCGCACTTCATCCGCCCCTACGAGGGCCCGCGGTTCGTCTTCAAGCGGCGGCAGGAGATCGACGACGTGTACTTCTTCGAGGGCAGCATGTACATCGCGCGGACGGCCTCCCTGCGCGAACGCCGCAGCTTCTACCACGAACGTACCCTGGGCCATCCCATGCCCAAGTGGAAGGCCTTCGAGGTGGACGATGCCGTGGACCTCGTCCTTATCGAGGCACTGATGAAGGCCAGGCAGGAAGGAACCATCGACGACCGATGAACTGGAGCGACAGACTGCACGCGGCGATCCCCGGGGGTGCGCACACCTACAGCCGGGGCGACGACCAATACCCGTCCAACGCACCGCCGATCCTGAGCCACGGCCGGGGGGCGTACGTCCACGACGCCGATGGTCGGCGCTTCCTGGACTACGGCATGGGCCTGCGCGCGGTGACCCTGGGTTACGCCGACGAGCGTGTCAACGCCGCCGCCATCGATGCCATCGCCAGGGGCAACAACCTCACGCGGCCCTCGCTCCTGGAGCTGGAGGCCGCCGAGCGCCTGCTGGCGCTCTTCCCGTGGGCGGGCATGGTGAAGTTCGCCAAGAACGGCAGCACCGTCACCACCGCGGCCGTCAAGCTCGCACGCGCCTACACCGGCCGCACCCACGTGGCCGTGCCCGCTGGCCAGCCCTTCTTCACCTACGACGACTGGTTCATCGGTTCCACGCCCATGGACCGCGGCATCCCGGCCGAGCACAAGGCGCTCACCCTGAAGTTCGAGTACAACGACATCGCCTCCCTGGAGCGGCTTTTCGCCGAGCATCCCGGGCGCATCGCCTGCGTGATGCTGGAGCCCGCCACCGCGGTGGCGCCCTGCGGCGGTGGTTGCACCGACCTGCTCGCGCCCTGCCGCTGCACCGACCGCAGGGCCAACTTCCTGCACCGGGTGAAAGCGCTCTGCGCGGAGCACGGCGCCGTGTTCGTCCTCGACGAGATGATCACCGGCTTCCGCTGGGACCTGCACGGCGCCATGAAGGTGTACGGCATCGAACCGGACCTGGCCACCTTCGGCAAGGGCATGGCCAACGGCTTCGCGCTGGCGGCGCTGGCGGGCCGCCGGGAGATCATGGAGCTCGGAGGCATCCGCGACCAGGGTGCCGAGCGCGTCTTCCTCATCAGCACCACCCACGGTTCGGAAATGTCGGCCTTCGGCGCGTTCATCCGCACGGTGGACGTGTACCGCAGCGAGGACGTCACCGGTCACCTGTGGCGCTACGGCCGTCGGCTGATCGAGGGCCTCAACGCGCTGGCCGCCGAGGCGGGCGTGGCCGGCCACTTCGAGGCGCACGGATTCGGCTGCTCCCCGTACTACACCGCACGTGATGCCGACGGCCGGGTGTCCATGCCCTTCCGCACCCTGTGGGCCCAGGAGATGGTGCGCGGCGGTGTGCTGATGCCGTGGGTGGCCCTGTCGCTGGCCCACGGCGATGCGGAGCTCGACCTCACGCTCACCGCGGCGCGCAAGGCCTTCGCGGTGTACGCCGCCGCCCTGCAGGACGGGGTGGAAAGCCACCTGGTGGGCCCGCCGGTGAAGCCCGTGTTCCGCAAATACAACTGAGATGGGCCTGCTGGACGGCAAGGTGGTGGTGATCACCGGCGGCGCCGGCCGGCTGGGCCGCGTGTTCGCCGATGCTCTGGCCGGGGCCGGCGGCCGTGTGGTGGTGGCCGAGGTGATGAACGACCATACCACCGGGGTCGTCGAGGCCCTCGCCACCAGGCACGGCGGGGCGGTGGTGGGCATGGCCTGCGACATCACCGACGCCGGCTCGCTGGACCGGCTGATCGACGGCACCGTGGCGCGTTTCGGCCACATCGATGCACTGGTGAACAACGCCTACCCGCGCAACGCCGCCTACGGCCGGAAGTTCGACGAGGTCACCTACGCCGATTTCGTGGAGAACGTGGGCATGCATGCCGGCGGCTACTTCCTCGCGGCGCAACGTTTCATCCGCCGCTTCGAACAGCAGGGCCACGGCAACATCGTCAACATGGCCAGCATCTACGGGGTTGTGGCGCCGCGCTTCGAGGTGTATGCCGGGACCGACATGACCATGCCGGTGGAATACGCCGTGATCAAGAGCGGGGTGCTGATGCTCACCCGCTACCTCGCGGCGCATTGTGCGGGCCGCAACATCCGGTGCAACGCCATCAGCCCGGGCGGCATCCGCGACGGGCAGCCCGAGGCCTTTCTGGAACGCTACCGCGCCCACGCCCTCACCAAGGGCATGCTCGACGCCCAGGACGTCGCCGGCACCCTGCTCTTCCTGCTCAGCGACCTGTCCGCCTACATCAACGGGCAGAACATCGTGGTGGACGACGGCTGGACGCTGTGATCGCCCTCAATAGGGCACGCAGTGCTCGGCGAAGACCTCGGTGATCAGGGGTTGCATCCGCCGGAAAAGCCGGGTGTACATGGGCGGGGCCTGACCGATATGCGCACCGAGCAGATCCAGGGAATAGTGGTAGGTGATCCGGTCATCCGGATAGAGCGCCGAGAGGTAGAAGCACGCGGAGGACACGATGCAGTACACGTGGCGTACGCGGGGCGCCCAGGCGGCGAAACCCACCTCGGCGGAGATCCCCGCGTCCTCTCCGGCCAGCAGCAGGTGGTCGATCCCGCGTTCACGCAGACGCGAGAGGGTGTGGGCCAGTGATGGTGGCGATTGATTGGGGTGCGGCTTCAGCACGAACAGGTGGTCCCGTGGTCTTTCAAGGTCATCGATCACCCTGTCCATGTACGCGCCCCAGAAGCCTTCTGGCACATTGTACATGTCAAGCGCCTCCAGGAGGACGAACACCACGGGGCGTGCGTCCGCCATCGTTTCCGGAGTTCGCACGCCGTGCAGCTCAAGCAGACGTTGGGAAAAGGCATGGAGATCCGTGCCGAGGCCAAGGTCCTGCACGTGTGCCGAAGAGCGACCCTGGGCCTCGAGGTACCGGCGGAAGGGCGCTGCAAAAAGGGCATGGAACGTGCCTTGCGGAAGCCCGGCGCGACCCTGATAGATGTAGTCGCCCTGTCCGTGCTCGAAGTAGTGCACTTCCGAGCCCGGCAGGATCATCAACAAGGCGCGGGCGATCTGACACTCGGTGTGGATGTGGATCGCCGTGGTGGTCTCTTCACCGGAAAGCCCCAGCCGGGTCTTCAACAGGGCGGCCATGCGCTGGTCGTACCTGCGTTGATGCCACTTGAGCAGGGCACCGTACACATCACGGACAAGGGGTGCCTCCTTCCATTGGCGGATCAGCCTGCGGGACAGGCTTGGCTGGAAGGCATGATCCTCCGTCGCTTCGTCCGAGAGGTTGAGGAGGATCGACCAGGGATGTAAGGTGGCGACCTCACGGATCGCGCGCACCACGCTTGCACGGCGGACACCGATGTCGATGATCAGCACGTCCCGGCAAGCCGAATGCCGCGTGCGTGTCGCATAGTGCGTCATGAACACGGCGCTGAGGTGGGAGGTGCAGACGAAGATCCTCAGCATGGCGGTCAACGGTCCCGGGAGCGGAGAAGCCGGATGACGTCCAAGCCACCGGCACCGAGCCGGAAGAGGTGGAGCGCACCGGCATAGGCCGCGATGATGGCCACCGACCTGACGGCGATCGCCGGGACGGTGGGAAGGCCGAAGGGGAGCCAGGCCATGGTCATCCACACGGCGATGATCACCGCCACGATGCCCAACGTGCCCCGGTCGAACGGCTGCAATCCGAAGTGCTGGCGGATGAAGATGAACTTGAGCGCGTTGTACAGCACGCTCGCGGTGCAGGAGGAGATCGCGGCACCCATCGCTCCGAGCCGTGGCACGAGCAGGATGTTGCCCACCAGCGTGGCCACGAGCAGAACGACCATGAAGACCGAGCCGTAGATGTACCTGTCCGAATTGACCAGGATCGGATGGTTGATCCCGGTAGCCATGTTCACCAAGGCCCCGAAAGCAATGATGATCGTGACCGCCGATCCGTCCGCATAGCCTTGCGGCAGCAGGCTCAGCGCATCCCTCGCGTTGAGCACCACGAGCAGGAAGGCGAGACCACCGAAGAGCAGGAACCCCCTGGCGGACCCGTAGTAGATGCGTTTGACCGCCTCCATGTCCCTGGCCGCAAGCGCATGGGATATGGCCGGGCTCGCGATGCGCTCCGAAGCAGTGAGGGGCACCTCGATGAAGAGGCCCATGAAGGCGGCCACGCTATAGACCGCCACCTGGCCCACGGAGATCGAGCCCACGAAAACGGCATCGATGTACTTCACCGTGACCGAATTGACCGAGGTGAAGGTGATGATCGACGCATACCGCAGCAAGGAGCGAAGCCCGATCTCGCGGTTGATGTGTTGCAGGTCGGGCCGCAGGGCCGGGCGGTCCACCAGAAAGATGTATCCCAAAAGCAGGGCGGCCTGTGCCGTATAGGTCAGCACGAAGAGCTGGAAGAACCGATCCCTCCCGATGATGCCGAAGTGGTACACCGCGATGACGAGGATGAAGAGCAGGCGCAGCACGATGTCGTTCACCGCGGTCGGGAACACCGATCGCAACAGGGCGAGGCAGTATGCATTGAAGCCCAGCACCAGCGTGTACGACGCCGAGAGGGTGAGCACATGGGGCAGGTAAGTGGAGAAGATCCCCGTTCCCGTGCCGTAAAGCGCCCCAAGCCACGGGCTCAGGAGCCACAGCACCGCACTGCCCACCACGATCGTGATCCCCATGTACAGCAACAGGAAGCCGAAGAATCCGCGGTGGCCCGTGGAGGGATCGTGGAGCCGTGGGAGATACCGGACGGTGACCGAACTGATCCCGAAGGACAACAGGCTGGAGAACACTGAAGCGAAGGACAGGATCAGCCGTGCCTGGCCAAGGTCCTCCTTGGACAGGAACACAGGTTGCACGTACAGCAGGCTCACCGCACCGAGCAGCGTGCCGATGTAGACGATCAAAGTGTTCCTGACGCCCTGCCGCTTGACCTCCCCCATGCCTGGCCTTGCCGATAGGCCGCACGAAAATAGGCGCAGATCAACGCCCCTCCTTTACTTTGGCCGTCATGCCGCACCCGGACCACGCCCTGCTCAAGGAACTCGTCTCTCTGGGTATCGTCCGCGAGGACACGTTGGAACCGTTCCACCCGCAAGTGAGGGACAGGTCTGATGTTAGTGTGTGGCGTTGTCCGGCCAGCGGTGTGCTCCTGCTCGACCGGATCGATCAGATCGGGGCCTCCTACTATCCGGACCAGGACGGTCTATCCTACTGGGATCCGGCGGGACGCGCCCAAGGGCTGGTCGCCACCCGTGAGGATGATCTGCGACGGGCGACATCCCTCACGGCCATGGTGGCCGGGAAGCGTTATGTCGATATCGGAACGGGTCTGGGCGGGGTGCTCGACCTGGTCAGGCCGGTCTGCGCATCCGTCGCGGCCGTGGAGCCACAGGCCGAGGCTGCGCGGATGCTCCGCGGCTTGGGTTACGACGTCCATCCGGGCACCGGGGAGCTGGCCGCCACTGGACAACGCTTCGACGTGGCCTCCCTATTCCATGTCTTCGAGCACATGACGGGCCCGCTCAAGGAACTGCGGACCATCCATGCGTTGCTTGAGGAAGGAGGGAGGATCGTGGTGGAGGTCCCGCACGCCCGGGATGCCTTGATCACGCAGTTTGCCTGCATGTCCTTCAGACAGTTCACATTCTGGAGCGAACACCTGGTCCTGCATACCAGGGCCAGTCTCGCGGCATATCTGCAGGTGGCCGGCTTCAAGGATGTGCAGGTCTCCGGCGTCCAGCGATACCCGCTTGCGAACCACCTGTTCTGGCTTTCGCACGGTGGTCCGGGCGGGCAGGTGCGCTGGCCTGAGCTCCGTTCCGGCGCCGTGGAAGAGGCCTATGCAGCCCTATTGCAAAGCGCCGATCTTACCGACACCTTGGTGGCTGTTGGAACCAAATAGGTCCGTTGTTACCTTCGAAAAAAAACGGTCGTGCGTACTTCGACCTTTGCTTGTGCGCTTGTGTTGTCCATCGGCGCCGCTGCCCAGAATTATTCCTGGGTCGGGACGTATGCCGGTGACGGCATCTCCGGGTTGTTGAACGGACCGCTCGACGTGGCCAGGTTCCGAACACCCTATGGGATCGCCATTGATGACAGCGCGGGGGTGATGTACGTGGCGGACGCTGAGAATCACTGCATCCGGCGGATACAGAACGGCATCGTCATGACCCTGGCGGGTGGGGTGCAAGGCGATCAGGATGGGCAGGGTGCGAATGCACGATTTTTTGTGCCGACGGGTGTGTTCTACCATGACGGATATGTCTACGTCTCCGACAATGGGAATCACCGGATCAAGCGGATCGATCAGGCTGGTAATGTGGTGACGATCGCGGGTACCGGTACGCCAGGAACGGCTGATGGACCTGGGTACGTGGCCGAGTTCTACAACCCTGTCGAGGTCTCCGTTCGCCAGGATGGGGTGATCTTCATCTCCGACTACGGCAACCATACGATCCGGAAGATCGAGAACGGCAACGTCACTACCATCGCGGGATACCCCGGCATGTCGGGCGATCAACTCGGCACCGGTACGAACGCCCGGTTCAACAGGCCGACCGGGATCGCGTTGGACACGTTGGACAACCTGTATGTGGCCGATCAAATGAACCACAAGATCAAGGTCATATCACCGGCGAATGTGGTGAGCCTGATGGCCGGCAATGGTGTTCAAGCCAGTGTGGACGGGATCGGAGCCGCAGCATCGTTCACCCGGCCCACCTATCTGGCGTGGGATCCGACCGGTGGCCTGATGGTGGCGGAATGGATGGGCGATCTGATCCGAAGGGTCACCCTTCAAGGTTTGGTGACCACGGTGGCGGGCAGTGGGCAGACCGGCTACCTTGATGGACCTGTGTTGAGCGCCATGTTCAACGCGCCTTATGGGATCGCCGTCGATCAGCGCGGGAATGCCTACATCGGGGACAAGGAGAACCATGTGGTCCGGTATCTGGCCAAGCAGAACGAGAGCCTGCTCAACCTCCCCGACCGCTCCGCCACCGCATCCCTCATCCTCCACCCCAATCCCGCCAACTCCACGGCCACGGTGTCGTGGCCTGGCCCTTCCGCCCCGGCGGTGGTGGAGCTGATCGATGCGCGCGGTGCGCGGGTGCAGGCGGGTGTGCGGCGCTACGCCGACCGTGCCGAGCTGGACGTGGCCGCGCTTCCGCCCGGCCTGTACACGGTGCGGCTGCAGGGCGAGGGCCTGATGGGCACGGTGCGCCTGGTGCGGGACTGAGCCGGTCGGCGGGTTCAGGGACCCGGCACACGCACCCAGGTCTGCGTGCGGTACAGGAAGGCGATGTAGCCGCGCACCTTCAGCATGCCGTCCTCGGCCCACAGCTTGCAGGTGTACACCTTGCCGTTCTCGGGGTCCAGGATGGTGCCGTCCTCCCAGACCTCGCCGTCGGCCACCATGTCGCGGATGATCTCCAGGCCCACGATGCGCCGGTCCTTGCGGTCGCCCGGGCAGCGGTCGCACAGCTTGTGCAGCTTGGTCTTGTCGTACAGGTCCACGATACGGCCGTAGGCCCTGCCGTTGCGCAGGGTGATCTCCACCACGCTGCGGGGTTTGCCGGTGTTGTCGTCGATGGTGGTCCAGCGGCCGGTGATGGCCGCGGCATCGGGGGTGTGCTGCGCGGCGGCGGCCGGGGCCAGGGCCAGGAGGGTGAGCAGCAGGGCGGTGCGCATGGCCGGTCAGAAGCTGCGGCCGATGCCGAAGGCCCAGCGGAAGGCGAAGTGGTCGGTCTCGCCGGCGGGCAGGGCCGAGAGCAGCAGGGGCATGTCGAAGCGCAGGGTGAGGGGGTCCAGGTCGGCCAGCGGCCCCCAGCGTTTGATGGTGAGGGCGAGGCCGGCGCCGGCGTCGGCGCGCAGGGGGGCCATCACCAGGCGCTGGCCTTCGCCGTCGTAGTGGCGGTAGCCCATGCTGCCCAGGTCGCCGAAGAGGTAGGCGTCCAGGTGGAGGTAGCGGTGCAGGCCCTTGGGGCGGAAGCGCAGCAGCCCGTCCAGGTCGAGCTCGGCGCTGAGGGCCATGCCGGTGTTGCCGCGGTAGGTGAGCACCTGGCCGCCGTCAGGGGCGGTCTCCGGGGCGGCATAGCCCGCGTAGCCGCGCAGGTTGAGGCCGCCGCCGTGGTGGAAGTGGCCCGGTGCGCTTCCGTGGCCGCCGGCCCATTCGTGGGGCACCGCGCCGATGCTGCGGGTGAACTTGTTCTCCACGAGCTCTTCGGGGGCGGCGCCGCCCAGGTAGAGGGCGGTCTCGCGGTGTTCGGCGCCGGTGCCGTACTGGGCCAGGGCGCGCAGGTGCAGGTCGAGGCGGCCCAGGCGCAGGGTGTTGCGCGAGGTGAGGCGCAGGTGGGCGCCCTGGTCGTGGGAGCCCACCATGGGCTGGCGCAGGCGCAGTTCGGCGATGCCCTCCAGCGGGCCGGTGTCGTAGCTGCGGTCCACGGCCAGGTCGAGCAGGCCCGAGAGCGCGTCGGGGGTCCAGGCGTCGGGGTAGGGCAGGTAGGTGAGGTCGCTGCTGTCGCGGCGGATCATGTAGCGCAGGTCGCCGCGCAGGGTGGTGCGTTCGTCGGGGGTGGTCCAGGAGGCGCCGCCGCCGTACAGCTCCAGGCCGTCGAGGTGGCGGGCCTGCAGGCGGATCGAGGAGCCCTTGAGCAGGCGTGTGGTGCCGGTGCTGTAGCGCAGCACGTAGGAGAAGGCGTCGTGGCGCGTGTCCACCCGGCCCTGGGGCAGGGCCTGGCCGATGCCGGTGTTCACCCAGGCCGTGAGCCACAGGCGGTGGGCGTGGCCGAAGTAGCTGCCGTGGAGGTGGGCGCCCACCTTCAGCCCGTCGAAGGCGTTCCACCACAGGTCGGGCCGCCCGAAGGCTTCGTAGTGGCGGCGGTCGGGCGGGTTGCGCACGTGGTGGTCGAAGCTGATGGAGACCGCGCGGGGCAGGCTGTTGTCGGGCTGGTACGCGTCGGCCAGGCGCAGGCTGGTGTCGATGCGCACGGCGGCGATGCCGGTGGGGATGTCCACGCGGGCCACGTAGGTACGGCGCAGCCCGTCCCAGCCGGTCCAGCGCGGCAGCACCGTGGCGGTGGTGGGCTTCACGTACCAGTCGTTGGGGATGTGGAAGTCGTGCACGGTGCCGTCGCGGGCGGTCACCTGCAGGTCGATGGGCATGGCGATGCCGCCGCGGCGGCGCAGGCGGATGGTCTGGCCTTCGCTGCGCATGCGGCGGGTGACGCCGCACACGCGGTAGTCCACCAGCTTGTCCGTCTGCAGCCAGGCGTCGAAGAAGGGGTTGAGGTCCACACCGCTGGCGCGGATGAAGCTCTCGCGCATGTCGGTCACGGTGGGGTGGCAGAGGTACCACTGGCGGAAGTAGGCCTGCATGGCGGCCAGGAACACGCTGTCGCCCAGCAGGTATTGCAGGTTGTACAGCATGGTGGCGGTCTTGCTGTACACGTGGCCGTAGCCGTTGCCGCGCCCCGCCACGGGGCCGAAGCCGTCGCTGTGCGTGTCGATGGGGGGCAGTTCGTTGCGGACGGCGTCGCGCATGTAGCCGCGGTACACCTCGTCCTCGCGCGCCAGTGCCGGCCGGGAGAAACGGGCCAGGTAGCGCCCCTGCGGCGGGTCCTCCACCAGCGTGTCGCCGTCGATGTGCTCCAGGCCCCAGGCGGTGAGGAACTGGGTGAAGCCCTCGTCGAGCAGCGCGCGGTAGGTCTCGTTGTTGCCGATCATCCCGTAGAACCAGTTGTGGCCCACCTCGTGCACCAGCAGGCTGCGGTAGCCGGGGTCGCGCCCGCCGTCGAGGGTGAGCATGGGGTATTCCATGCCGTCGCGGGCGTCGGCCACCACCATCTTGGGGTAGGCGTAGGGGCCGATGTCGCGGCTGAAGGTCTCGATGATACGGGCGGTGTATTCCGCGGCGTTGCGCCATCCGGAGGCGTGGGGTTCCTGCACCAGGGCGATGCACTGCACGCCGTTCCACCAGGCTTCGCCGATGCGGTAGGTGGGGTCGGCGGTGAAGGCGAAGTCGTGGACGTTCTCGGCGTGGTAGCGCCAGCGTTTGCGGCGGCCGGGTTCGTAGGGCGTCACCACGCCGGGGGGCTCGTTCCAGGGCTTGTTGGCGAAGTGCTTCAGGTCGAGCCGTTCGCGCAGGTCGCGCGGCAGCACCTCGTCGCGGTTCTGCAACCAGCCCGTGGCCTCCACCACCATGTCGGCGGGCATGTCCAGGGTCACGTCGAAGGTGCCGAAGTCGCCGTAGAGCTCATGGCCCAGGTGCTGCTGGGTGTCCCAGCCCATGTGGGCGTCGTACACGGCGATGCGGGGGTACCAGTGCACGCCGTCGTAGTGCTTGAAGCCCCAGGCGTTGAAGAGCTTCATGCGGCGCGGCACGCCCATGCCGTAGCGGGTGGTGAAGGCCAGGGTGAAGGTGACGCGGCCTCCGGGGGGCAGCGGTTCGGGGAGCCAGGCCTTCAGCACGGTGTTGTCGGCCTCGGTGCGCAGGTCGGCGGCGCCCACGCGAAGGCGGTGCAGGGTGGTGCCGTGGTCGGCGGTGTCGCCGCGGGTGGCGCGGCCGTTGTGCATCAGGTCGGCGTGCGAGCCGGCGTTGTAGGCGTTCTGGTAGAGGTGGAAGAAGACGTGGCGGAGCGTGTCCGGGCTGTTGTTCCAGTACACCAGGCTGCCCTCGCCCTCGATGCGGTCGTTCACCTCGTCGAGCCGGGCGCGCAGGGTGTAGTGCACGTCCTGCTGCCAGTAGGCGGCGTGCGGGGGGCGGTTGCGCCAGTAGTGGGGGTTGTCGGCGTTGCGGTAGGTGTTGGGCGGGTGCAGGGCGTCGAAGCGCTGTGCCGCCGTGGGCCAGGCCAGCAGCAGCGGCAGCAGCAGGGGGAGGGTGCGCACCGTCACGCACCGAATGTACCGGATCGCGGTCAGGGTTCGTGCACGGGCCGCAGTTCGTTGCTGCGTTCCAGGCGGGCGCGCGAGATGCTGATGTTGAGCTCGTAGCCCACCAGCAGGGCGATCATGTTCAGGTAGATCCACAGCTGCACGGCGAGGATCGCGCCGATGGAGCCGTACAGGGCGTTGTAGTCGGTGATGTTGGCGAAGATGAAGGCCAGGGCCTGGGAGAGCAGCAGCACAAGCACCAGGGCCACGATGGCGCCGGGGGTGATCAGGCGGAAGCCCTTGCTGGAAGGGTCGCCGGCGTTGTACAACAGGGCGGTCATGGTGAGCACCAGCAGCGAGGAGATGCCCCATTTGGCGGCAAAGAGGCCGGCGACCTCCAGGCGGCCGCCCACCAGATGATGGGCCTCGAGCCAAGCGATGGCGGCGTTGCTGAAGGTGAGCACGGGGATGGCCACGACCAGCAGGAGGGTGAGGGCCAGCAGCAGGCCCAGGCTCAGCAGGCGCTCCTTGAGGGCGCTGTGCCAGCGCAGTAGGTTGGTGCTGCCGCTGAAGCCCTGGAGGATGGCGGCGATGCTGTTGCTGGCCAGGTACACCCCCACCACGAAGCTCACCGACAGCAGGGTGCCGTGCTTCTTGACAAGCAGGTCGTGCAGGGTCTCCTCGATGAAGCGGTACACCTCCAGGGGCAGCATGGACCGGAAGGTGTCCAGGAGCTTCACCTGGAAGTCGGCGATGGGGATGTAAGGGATGAGGGTGAGCAGGACGATCACCGCCGGGAAGAAGGCCAGGAAGAGCTTGAAGGCGATGGCCGAGGCGCGGGTCTCCAGGCGTCCGGTGGCCAGGGCGCGGAAGAAGAAGCGCGAGATGGCGTAGAGGCTGAAGCCGGCGAAGCCGGGCAGGCGCACGCGCTGGGCCCAGCCCACCAGGCGGCGGAAGGGCCGCGAGAAGAGGAGCTTCCGCCGCAGGCGCTCCAGCATGGCGGGTCAGAGGGCTTTGAGGCTCAGGTCGAGCCCGGTGGCGCTGTGGGTGAGGGCCCCCACGGAGATGAAGTCCACACCGCACGCGGCATAGGCCCGCGCGTTGGCCAGGGTGATGCCGCCGGAGGCCTCGGTGCGGTGGCGCCGTGCGATCAGGGCCACGGCCTGGCGCAGGTCCTCCAGGGCGAAGTTGTCCAGCATGATGCGGTCGGCCCCGCCGTGCGCCAGGATCTCCCGCACCTCGGCCAGGTCGCGCGCCTCCACCTCGATGGGGATGTCCAGGCCGTGGGCCTTCAGGTATTCGCGGGCGGCCTCGATGGCGCGGCCCGTCCCACCGGCGAAGTCCACGTGGTTGTCCTTGATCAGCACCATGTCGTACAGGCCATGGCGGTGGTTCTCACCGCCGCCCAGGCGCACGGCCCACTTCTCCAGGGCGCGCAGGGTGGGCGTGGTCTTGCGGGTGTCCAGCACGCGGCAGCCGGTGCCTTCCAGGGCATCCACGAAGCGGCGCGTGAGGGTGGCGATGCCGCTCAGGCGCTGCATGAAGTTCAGCAGCACGCGCTCGGTGCTGAGCAGGGCGTGCACCGGGCCCGTGAGGGTGAAGGCCACCTCGCCGGCCTGCACGTGGGCGCCGTCCTCCAGCAGGGGGCGCATGTGCAGGTCGGGATGGGCCTGGGCGCAGATGGCCGCGGCCAGTTCCATGCCGGCCAGCACGCCGTCCTGCTTCACCAGCAGGCGCATGCCGCCACGGGCGCCGGGGGGGATGGTGCTGCGCGTGGTGTGGTCGCCGTCGCCGATGTCCTCCGCCAGGGCGGCGGCGATCAGGGCGTCCGTTCCGGGGGGCAGCACGGTCAGTGGTCGGTACGGCCCGCCTCTATGCGCAACTGCTTGACCTGCATGGTCTCGCCGCTGCGTTTCAGGAAGAAGGTGACCCGGAAATGGCCGGTGCGGGTGCGCAGGATGCCGATGTAGTACCGGTCGCCCAGCTTGCTCTGCCCCTGGTGCTCCACCACCATGCCCGAAGGCGGGTTCTCGTCGAAGAAACGCCGCAGGATCTGCTCGGCCTGGGCCTTGGAGTACACATCGCTGGCGCCCCCGACGGTGAGGTCGATGTTGGGGATGAAGTGCAGGGCGAGCTCCTTGGCGTTGCCCGTGCCCAGGGCGGCCACCACGCGGTCCTTCACAACGTCCTGCGCCAGCCCGGGCAGGGCGTGCGCAGCGATCGCGAGGGCCAGGGAAAGGTGCTTGAGCATGTCCGGCGGTTCAGGTTGTCGGTGCCAATTTCGCAAACATCGGGCCAGCGTGGCATCTTCGGGGCGCCGTACTTGTCAACACCCCGGGGTATGCACATCAGGCTGGTCATGGTGGGCCGCAACGCGCCGGGCCCGGTCACCGAGGCCTTCGAGGACATGCTGGCCCGGTTGAAGCGCTCCTTCCCGGTGGAGCAGGTGGTGGTGGCCGACCCGCCGGGCGGCGACGTGGAGCGCAAACGGCGCGAGGGCACCGACCGGTTGTTGAAGGCCGTGGAGAAGGAGGCGGTGGTGGTGTTGCTGGACGAGCGGGGCGAGGCGCTCGGATCGCGGGATTTCGCCGGGCGGCTGGGGCGGTGGCGCGACCGGGGGGTGCGGAGCGTGGCCTTCGTCATCGGCGGGGCCTACGGCGTGGACGAGCGGATGCATGCCCGCGCCACCCAGGTGATCGCGTTGTCGGCCATGACCTTCACCCACCAGATGGTGCGGCTGGTGCTGGCCGAGCAGTTGTACCGCGCGGCCGAGATCCTGCGCGGCAGCGGCTATCATCACTGAGGGGGGCGTTCGAGCACGGCCTTGATGGTGTCGCCCACCTTCAGCAGGTCGAGGGTGCCGTCGGCCAGCCGCTTGAGCCACCGGTTCAGGGCGTTGCGCTCCAGGCGCGTGCGCAGGTCCTCCTGCACGGCCGTGGCGCTGCGGCGGCGCTCGGGGTCGATGGAGCCGCGCATCAGCACACGCTGCACGCTCACCCCGGTGGTGCGCACACTGCGCAGGCGCAGGCCGCAGCGCCCGGCCAGGCGGGCCAGGGTGCGCGGGGTGAAGTAGTTCAGGTGCTCGGGGTAGTTCACCACGTTCCAAGAGCGGCCCGCCAGCAGCCTGCCGGTGGAGCGGTAATTGGGGGTGGTGAGGTACAGGATGCCCCCCGGCCGCAGCAGCCCGGCCATGCGCCGCAGCTCGGCCCCGGGGTCGGTGAGGTGCTCCATCACCTCGAAGGAGCACAGCACATCGAACGAGGCCGGTGGGTAGTGCGCGGGGTCCAGCGGCCCCTCGATGATGCGGATGCCGCGCGAACGGCACGCGGCGAGGGCCCGTGCGCCGAACTCCGTGCCATGCACCTCCCAGCCCTGCATGCGCGCACGTTCCAGGAACAGGCCGGCCCCGCAGCCCACATCGAGCATGCGGCCCGTGCGGCGGTACCGGGCGAAGTCGGCCAGCAGCTCGTCGTAACGCTTCAGGGTCACCGGCGACACGTGCTCGTGGACCGGATACTCACCGTAGTAGGCGGCCAGCTCGGCAGGGGTGGGCGTCACCCCGGTGAACACCATGGCGCAGCGGCCGCAGCGCACCAGGTGGTCCCGGGCCCGCACGGGGATGGGCCGGTGGTCGGTGGCCCCGCATACGGGACAGGGCCGGGGGCCGGGTTCGGGCATGGCCGCAAACGTAGCACGATGTCCCGGCCCGGCCCGCTGCACCACCAAGGGGCAAGAAAGCCATTGCCGACATTTGGCGCATGTCGTTGGTGTGGATCTACTACTACGGTGATGTGGACATCGCCTACTGGGAGTACCTGGTGGGGTCCATCTACCTGGTGTTCATCTACATCTACTTCTCGCGGGCCAAGACCATGGCCATCAAGAAGCATCCCGAGTACAAGCACCTGCTGTGGGGCTTCTTCGCCAAGATGATCGGCGGGTTGGGCTTCAGCCTCATCTACTTCTACTACTACCGGGGCGGGGACACCATCATGTATTTCTACTCGGCCGTGGCGATGAGCAACATGTTCAAGCTGGACCCGATGACCTATTTCGACATCGTGACCGGCCCCAACAGCGCGGAGAACCTGGCGCGGTTCAGCATGGAGACGGGCTACCCGTACGGCTACATGTACTTCGACCCGCGCGCCTACTTCGTGATCCGCCTCATCAGCCCGCTGGTCATCCTCACCTTCAACAGCTACCTCATCACCACGGTGCTGCTGGCCAGCATGTCCTACGTGGGCATCTGGAAGTGCTACCGCACGTTCGTGGCCATGTTCCCCTCGCTGACGGACAAGTTCGCCGTGGCCTTCCTGTACATGCCCTCGGTGGTGTTCTGGGGCTCGGGCATCATGAAGGACACCTTCACCATGAGCGCCGTGTGCTGGTGGATACACTGCTTCGTGCAGTTCTTCTTCAAGCGAAGGGCCATGGCGGGCAACTTCATCGGCATGGTGCTGTCGGCCATCATCCTGGTGGTGATGAAGCCGTACATCTTCATGTCCATCTTCCCGGTGTCGATGCTGTGGCTCATGTTCAACCGTGTGGCGCGGATGAAGAACGCGCTGATCCGCGTGGTGGTGCTGCCCCTCGCCCTGGTCGCCATGATCGCCATCTCCATCACGGTGCTCGGCTGGATGGGCGACAGCCTGGACAAGTTCTCGCTGGACAAGCTGGTGGACACGGTGATGGTGCTGCAGACGGACATGTCGCGCGCCGAGGCCTACGGCAGCAACTACTTCGATGTGGGGCCCATGGACGGCACGCTGGGCGGCCTGTTGTCCAAGTTCCCGGTGGCCACCAACGCGGCCCTGTTCCGGCCCTACCTGTGGGAGTCGCGCTCGGTGGTGGTGGCCCTCAGCGCCCTGGAGAACTTCTGGCTGCTGTCCTTCACGGTGCTGATGCTGTGGCGCACCCGCCTGCTGTTCTTCCTGCGGTGCGTGGGCGGCAACCCGGTGGTGCTGATGTGCTTCGTGTTCACCCTGCTGTTCGGTTTCGCCATCGGCATCTCGTCGCCGAACTTCGGGGCCCTGGTCCGCTTCAAGATCCCCCTGATCCCGCTCATGGTCTCCGGTCTCTTCATCATCGCCTACTTGGACCGCGAGCGGCGGTGGGCCAAGGTTTACAACCGGGTCTTCGACCTGGCGAAGTACCGCGCGGGCGAACCCGGCGCCGAGGGCCTGATGAGCAAGGAGGCGGTGGCCAGGCGCAAGCGCAGCAAGGCCCGCGCATGATGCACAAAGGGAAGCGCCGCGCCTGCGCCCTGGTGGTGGGCCTCCACGGCATCCACGACCCGCTGATGTCCACCCTGATGCTGGACTATGTGCTGCGCTTGCAGGAACGGGGCACGGACCTGGACATCCTGCTGGTGACCGAGGAGCCGGGGCCCACGACCTTGGACCCCGCCTGGGCCGCACGCCTGGAGCGGGCCCGCATCACCTGGAAGCCGCTGCGCTACGACGTCAGGGGGGCGCAGTTCCCCCAGCGCATCCGCAACATCGCCCGCCTGGCCTGGTGGTCGTGGCGCTTCACACGCGGCTACGCGAAGCGCACCGCAGTGGGCTTCCTGTCCATGGCCGGTGCTTACGCGGCCCTCGTGCGGCCTTTCGGCTTCCAGCGCCTGGTGCTGGTGAACTTCGAGCCGCACAGCCGCTACATGCGCGAGATGGGCCTCTGGTCCGAAGGCTCGCTGAAGCACCGCGTGGTGCGCTGGTCAGAGGGCATGGAACTGCGCCGGGCCGATGCGGTGGTGGCACCCTCCACGGCCGTGCAGGAGCTGGTGCGCGCCCGTCACCCGGGGGTCGAACTGCACCTGCAGGGCGTCACCGTCGATGTGCGGGCCAACGCGCGTGACGAGGCCGCAGGTGCGGAAGTGCGGCGGCGATACGGGCTCGAGGGTCGCACCGTGGTGCTCTACATCGGCAAGTTCGGGGGCATCTATTACAGCGAGGCGGCCTACGTGCGCTTCATGCAGACGACCTGCGCCGCCGACCCCGCGGTGCACCACCTCATCGTCACCCACCACGAGCACATGGAGCAGCTGCGCCGGGCCCCCGGATGGGACCGGGTGCAGGACCGCACCACGCTGCTGGGCCCCATGCCGCCCGAGGCCCTGCGGCCCTACCTCTCGGCCGCCGACCTGGGCGTCATCGCCGTGCCGCCCACACCGTCGCAACGCTTCCGCTCGCCGGTGAAGACCGCACTGTACTGGGCCGCGGGCGTGCCCATCCTCATCCCCGAAGGCGTGTCGGACGACTGGTGGATCGCGCGCGAGCAGGGCATCGGCATCGTGGTGGACGACCTGCCCACCATGAACGGCGAGGCGCTCCGGACCGGGCTGGACCACCTGCGCGCCGGGGGTGTGGACGTGCTGCGGAAGCGTTGTGTGGAAGCGGCCATGCGCCTGCGCGACACCGGCCACATGGTGGACCTCCTGGAGCGACTGGTGCAGGGAAAGGGTCGCCCCACCGCGCCCTGAGGCGCAGGGGCCCGCGCCTATATTTGGCCGCCGCACCGCCCCCCTTGACCTTCGCGGTGGGCCACGAAACCGTTCCGCATGGCGACCGCCCGCCGCAGGCTCATCGACAGGTACAAGGTGCAGCTCACCATCTCGGCGTTGATCCGCAACGCCCGCTGGCAGGCGCGCCGGGTCCCCGCCTCCAAGCGCTACCTCGATGTGGGCTGCGGCCCCAACACCCACGACGCGTTCGTCAACCTGGACTACATCTGGAACCCCGGCATCGATGTGTGCTGGGACATCGTGCGGCACAGTTATCCGTTCCCCGACGGGCGGTTCGACGGCATCTTCACCGAGCACTGCCTGGAGCACATCCCCCTGGAGGCCTGCGCGCGCAACCTGCGCGAGTTCCACCGGCTGCTGCGGCCGGGGGGGCGCGTGCGCATCGTGGTGCCCGACGGGGAGATGCTCATCGACATCTACAAGGACCGCCGCAACGGTGGCGTGCGCCGCATGCCGCACGAGGACGGGTACGACACCATGATGCAGTGCATCAACGGCGTGTTCCGCAACCACGGCCACCTGTTCATCTACGACCTGGAGACCTTGCAGCTGTTGCTGGAGCGCAGCGGGTTCCGCCAGGTGGAACGCATGGCCTACCGCCAGGGCCATGACCCGGCACTGATCAACGACACCGAGGTGCGCAGCCGGGAATCGCTGTACGTGGAGGCCGTGAAGTGAGCGCGGTCAGCGCAGCAGGGCGCGGAAGGCGCGCAGGACCTGCCCGCGATGCCAGTAGGCTCCGGCCATCATCCGCCTGCGCTTCAACGCGAACGTGGCGGCCTCGGAGGGGTTGACCATCCCGCGCCGGCGCAGTTCGCTGCCGATCCAGATCATGGAACGCTCCATGCCCTCGAGGTTGGTGGTCATGGAACTGGTCCCCGTGCGGCGGTACCAAAGGATGGGCTCCGGGGTGAAGCCGAAACGTCGGCCCTTGCCGAAGCACATGAAGAAGAACAGGTCCTCGGCGTGGGTGATCCCCTCCTCGAACCGGAGCATGCGGTCCGCATCCCAGCGCAGCATCCAGCTGGGGCCCATGAAGCAGCGGCCGCTGAAGGTGACCAGCTCGTGGAAGGCGTTGTCCGTGTTCTGTGGCGTGTACACGCGCAGCTCGCGCTCCAGGCCGGCGTCCATCACCCGCACCACGCCGTCCACCATGCCCAGGCCGGGGTCGTTGCGGAACACCGCCACACGCGCCTCCAGGCTGTGCGGGGGCATCACGTCGTCCGCGTCCAGGAAGCAGAGGAAAGTGCCTCGGGCCACTTCGAGCGCCCTGTTGCGCGCGCTGCCGATGCCGCCGTTCGCCTTGTGCAGCACGGTGATCCGCGGGTCGCGCAGGGCATCGACCACGGCCCCCGTGCCGTCCGTGCTGCCGTCGTTCACGATCACCAGCTCCCAGTCGGCGAGCGTCTGGCCCAGCACCGAACGGACGGCCTCGCCGATGTAGCGCTCCGCGTTGTAGGCGGGCATCACGATGCTGACGAGCGGTGCGGGGCGTTCCATCACTTGGTGGCGATGGCCTTCACGACCTGTGCGAAGCGGTCCGTGATGCGTTCGATGTGCAGGTCGCGGATGCAGGCCGCATCGGGCCGCAGGGTGCAGCGGCCCTCGAGCAGGGCCGCGATCCGGTCGGCCGCGGCGCCGGGGTCGTCCGGCGGGCAGTGCACGGCCAGGCCGGTGCGTTCCAACAGGTCATGCTGCGCCCCTTCGCACACGAAGGCCAGCATGGGCTTCACCTGGGCCACGTATTCGAAGGTCTTGCCCGCGATGCTGTAATCGCGCCCGCCCACCACCTTGGCCGAAGTGATGAGCAGGGCGTCGCACGCCGCCTGGAAGCGGATCGAGGCGGCGTGGTCCACCCGGCCGCGCAGCTTCACCTTGTCCTCCAGCCCGTGCTCACGCACCATGGCGGCGAGCCAGGGCGGCACATCGCCGATGAACTCCACGCGCACCAGGGCGAAGAGGTCGGGCCGCCGCTGCCGCAGGGCCTGCAGTGCGCGGAAGAAGGCCCAGGGGGAGCGGTAACGCCAGTCCTCCCGGCGTGGGGCGTACTGCAGCCACTGCCAGGGCTTCTTGCGCCACCACGGCTTGAACATCAGTTCGCGCTGGTACGGGGTGTAGTAGAAGCTGCCCACGTAGCCGATGGTGAAGGGACGCTGCGCCGTGGCCGGCGGCAGGCGGACCTCCGCGGGCACGGCGGGCGGTTCCTGGTCGTAGCCGTTGGTCACCAAGTGGAACCGGTCCGCGGGCACCATGGGGTGCAGGGCCTGCAGGTCGGCGATGGTCTGCGGCGAGGTCACCGTGACGGCATCGGCCGCGCGCAACAGGCGCCGCTCATGCGCCCTGCGCCGCAGGAAGTGCAGCCGGCTCACATAGGGGGTGATGGTCCACAGGCTCCACGCATCGCGCAGGTCCACCAGCAGGGGCAGCTTCAGGCGGCGGGCCACCTCCACGCCGAGCGCACCGGTGCTGAAGGGCGGTATGGAGATGATCACCGCCTTCAGGTCGTGGTCGCGCGCGGCCTGGTCCGCCGCGGCCAGCAGGTGCCGCCGCCAGCGGCGTGCTTCCGGGTCGCGCGTGTTCAGGTAGTAGGAACCCCGGACCCGGTCCATCCAGGTGGGCGGGTCCACCGGTGTGCGCAGGATCACCGTGCCTTCGTGCAGCCCGGTCACCGCCTTGTCCAGGGCCTCCCCGCGATGGGCGTCGGCCTGCGGGGTGATCACCACCGGGTCGATGCCCGAGCGGTGCAGGTGCTTGACGAACTTGAAGGGTCTGTGTGAACCGCCGATGTTGAGCGGCGGGAACTGGTGGGTGATGAACAGGACCTTCATGGCCGTGCGGGTTTCGGCCCGGCGGCCACCGTGCGCAGCGCCGCCACATAGCGTTCGGCGACCAGGCGGGCGTCCACCAGCGGACGGATGGCCTCGGCAAGCGCTTCGGGCCGCAGCGCCAGCAGCCGGTCCCAATCGCGGTCGATGGCCCCGGCCCATTCCTCGGCACTGTTCCGGGCAACGGGCGTGCCCAGCGCGGGGGTGAGGTATTCGCGGATGCCGCCCACGTGCGAGGCCACCACCGGCGTGCCGCAGCAGAGGGCCTCGGTGCATACGGCCGAGAAGGTCTCGTAGTCGCTGGCGTGCAGCAGGGCGTGGGCCCGGCGCATCTCGGCGGCGGCGGCCTCCGGTGCGGCCTGGCCGATCAGGGTCACATGGTCCTGCATGCCGCTGCGCACGATGGCCTCCCGGATGGCGGGCAGTTCATCACCGCCGCCGGCGATGCGCAGGCGGGCATCACGGCCGCGGGCCCGCAGCAGCGCGATGGTCTCCACCAGCAGCACCGGGCGTTTCGGGTAGCGCCAGGTGGCGATGGCGAAGAAGCGGCCGGGCTCCCTTGCGCTTCCATCCGGGCTGAACAGCGCGGTGTCCACCGCGTTGGCCACCTGGTGCACCGGCGGGTGCGGCGGCCCGGCGAAGTCCAGGATGTCGTCCGCCAGCGCACGCGAAACGACGATCAGGGGCACGCCCTGGTGGAAGATGCGGCGGATGCGGTCGAGCCCCCGGGCGCCCGACTTCAGGCCCAGGCGGTAGATGCTCCAGTGCTCGGTGATCACCATGGGTCGGCGCATCACCCGGCGCAGCAGGTCCAGGCGCGCGCAGTTCGGATAGGGGATGTGGAAGTCGATCACGTCGCACCGCATGCTCCGCGGGCGCGTGGCCCAGGCCCACAGCACCAGGGCGGTGGCCAGCCATTCCAGCAGCAACCACCGGCGCAGCGGGGTGGTGAGCACCAGCGTACGGTCGGCCCGCAGGCTGCGCCGGTGCAGCCCCCACCGCCGGCCCTGGCGCACATCGATGTGCCACACCGTGTTGGTGCACAGGGGGTCCAGCGCACGTACGTGACGCTCGATGAAGGGGGTCTCGAAAGGCTTGAGGTGGTTGGGATACCAGCCCACGATATGCAGGACGTGCATGCGGGCTCAGGGTTGCGGAACGCACACCATGATCTCGGCCGACACGCCTTCGCGGCGCATGCGCACCAGCAGCAGCTCCAGGGGATAGACCGCCGCGGCCAGGGCGCCGCCGAGCGCGGGATGCCATTTGCACACGCGCATCACCAGGCCCCACCAGCGGTGCAGCAGGGGCGAGTCCGAATCCAACGGCCGGTTCAGGAGGTGGAACACAGGATGGCGCCGCACCACGCGCAGCCCGTTGCGCTCCAACGCAGCCGTGTAGGTGGCCAGCGACCGGGTGGTGAAGTGCTCCTGCTTGTGGTCGCGGCCGTGCACGAAGATGTCCGACAGGAACAGCACACCGCCCGGCTTCAGCAGCAGGCGCAGGTTGGCCAGGGCCTGTTCGAGCTTCGCGTCGTCCACCACGTGGAAGAGCACGTCCATGCAGGTGATGGCATCGAAGCGTGCGTCGGGCAGGGCCGCGCGGTCGCTCACGTCCATGCGCAGCACCTGCACGTCCGGCATCGCCCGGGAGAGGCGCTCCACGGCCGTGGCGGTGATGTCGCTGCCCACGATGCGCGCGGCCCCGAGGTCGCGCCAGGCCTCCAGGTACTGCCCGGTGCCCGAGCCGATGTCCAGGACATGGAGGCCCCCGGTGGTGGGCAGGTGCGTGCGGGCCACGCGGTGGAACACCTTGCGGCGCACGCGGTACATCCAGCGGTTGAAGGGCTCGCCGAGGCCCAGATAGCCCACGCCGGTGAGCCCGGTGCTCGTGCGCAAGCGTTCATCCCAGTAAGCCTCCGGGTCGAATCGGCCCATGCGGCCAAAGATATCCATGGTCCGCCAAGGGCATCAGCCGCCGTACACCGGGAACCAGCTGCCGAAGACCGCGTAGCGCACGGCGGCCATCCCGGCGGCGGCGGCGGCCAGCAGCAGGGTGAACTTCACCGTGGTGCGCAGGCCGGCCAGCCCCACCGAAGAGAGCATGTGGGTGGACATCACCATGTAACCGGCCATGCTCACCAGGGCATAGCCCAGCATGATGCCGCCGGAGCCCAGCCCCAGGGCGCCGGCCAGGGCCATGGCCGCCACGCGGGCCACCGTGAGCGCCACCTGGAACACCAGGTTCACATGCTCGCGCCGCTGCACGTTGAACAGCGACACCATGGGGTCGCACAGCAAACGGAAGAAAAAGAAGCCGCCCATGTAGGCGGTGAACACGCCCGCGTCGCGCCAGGGGCCACCGAAGAGCAGACCGAAGGCCTCGTCGGCGAAGAAGGTGAGCAGCAGGAACGGCACGAGGCCCACACCGTACAGCCGTTTGTACAGGCCCATGGTGATGCGCCGCAGCTCCCCGGGCTGGTCGCGCAGCTCGGACGCCTTCTGCATGTACACCGTGCTGAAGGAGAAACCGAACAGGCGCAGGGGGATCAGCAGCAGGCTGGCCCCCAGGGAGAAGTGCCCCACGGCGGCCAGGTCGCCGCTCAGGGCGAACACCGGCAGCTGCAGGCCCAGGCTGGCCACCCAGCGCTCGGGGAAGACCATCAGCGGATAACGGCGGTACTCACGCAGGGTGGTGCGCATGCGGCCCCAGTTCCAGTGGGTGAACACCTCGCGCATGCCGTGCTTCATCAGCGGCCGTACGTACACGGGGATGATGGCCGTGCGCACCACGGCATCGCCCAGGATCAGGCCCAGCGAACGGGTGCTGCTCAGCAGGCCGTAGAACAGGTTCACCAGGCGCGTGGTCAGGTCGAGCGTGGCCCCGGTGAAGGCGCTCACCTTGAAAAGCTTGGCGCGCGTGAGCCACTGGGTGAAATACACGCTGAGCGCATAGAGCAGCGCGGCCGGGCCCACGAAATGCACCCAGCCCCCCAAGGCCCTCCAGCTCGGCGCCAGCGCGTAGAAGTGCTCGGCGAACAGGGCCGCCACCGCCGTCAACACACAGATGATGACGGCCGTGGTGAGGTTGATGCGGAACAGGTCGCGGAAGGTCTCCTCGTCCCGCGGAAGCACATAGGCCACCGACAGCCCCATCTCCGCCACGAAGCACAGGTTCATCATCAGGGCCATGAAGAGGCCGTACACGCCATAGGCCTCGGGGCCGTAGATGCGGCCCAGCAGCGGGGTGAGCACCAGCTGGCTGGCCATGGCCAGCGCGTTGCCGGAGAACACCTGGAAGGAGTGTCGTGCGAAGCTGCCCTCGGTGCGGATGCGGCGCAGGTCGTTGCGGAGCTGTTCGACGGCGCGGCGGAGGGGCACTGCGAGGTGGTGGGACCGCCAAAGGTAACCGGGCCGCCGGGCCCGTCCCGGCGATGCGCATCTTCGCGGTGTGGAGCTCGTGCTGTGCACCCGCAACCCGGGCAAGGTGGCCGAACTGGCCGCCCTGCTCCCCGCTTCGTACCGCGTGCTCGGCCCCGAAGAGGTGGGCGTGAGCGGGGAACTGCCGGAGACCGGGGACACCCTGGAGGCCAACGCCGTGCAAAAGGCCCGCTGGGTGCACCACCGATGCGGGCTGCCCTGCATCGCTGACGATACGGGCCTGGAGGTGGATGCGCTCGATGGCGCGCCGGGCGTGCACAGTGCCCGCTATGCCGGTGCGGACCGCGATGCGCAGGCCAACATGCACAAGTTGCTGCAAGCCCTGGAGGGCCGCACCGACCGCAGCGCCCGTTTCCGCACCGTGATCGCCTTGGTGGCGGACGGCGGCGAACGCCTGTTCCACGGTGCGGTGGAGGGGTGCATCCTCACCGCGCCGCGCGGGACCGGCGGTTTCGGTTACGACCCGGTGTTCGCGCCGGCGGGCGAGGCACGAAGCTTCGCTGAGATGACCGCGGCGGAGAAGAACCGCATCAGCCACCGCGCCCGGGCCACGGCCGCCCTGCTGGAGCACCTGCGCGGTGCTACCGCCGGTTGAGGCCGTCCTCCAGCAAGCCGTTCACCGCCGCAGGCACCCCCAGGCCGTCCACGTCCAGCATCTTGGGGTAGATGCTCGCCTGGCTGAACCCCGGAGTGGTGTTCACCTCGATGGTCACCAGGGCGTTGTCATCCGCCACTTCGCCGCCGCTCCAGAAGTGGTCCACCCGCACCATGCCGCGCAGGTCCAGTGCGGTGTAGATGGCCGCCGAACGCTGTTGGACCAGGGCCGTCACGGCCGGGCTCAGCGGCGCCGGCACCAGCTCCTCCGTGTCGGTGGCGTGGTACTTGGCCTCGTAGTCGAAGAACTCGCGCGGCGTGCGGATCTCGCACACCGGCAGGGCCTTCACGCGACCGTTGAGCCGGATCACACCGCAGGTGAGCTCGCGACCGGTCACTGCGGCCTCCACCATCACGCGCGCGCATTCGCGGAAGGCCGTTGTCAGCGCGGCGGGCAGGTCCTCGGGCCGTTTCACCTTGGTGACGCCCAGACTGCTGCCGCTCTCGTCGGGCTTCACGAAGCACGGGTAGCCGATGCCTTCCGGGAGCACGGGCCGGTCGCCCACCAGGTCGCGGTGCCACAGCACCGAGGGCGACACGCGGAACCCGAGCTGCCGCAAGAGGGCCGTGGTGCCGTACTTGCTGAAGCTGAGCGCCATGGGCAGCACACCGCCGGTCTGGTAGGGCACGCCCAGCATGTCCAGATAGCCCTGCAGCTTGCCGTCCTCGCCGGGCGGGCCATGGATGGCGATGAGGGCCACGGCGAAGCGTTCGAGCCCGTTCCCACGGTCGAGGCGGAAGCCGGCCCGATCGAAGGGCAGGGCCGTCCCGTCCGGTCGTTCGCAGGTCCAGTCCTCGCGGGTGATGGTGACGAAGAACGGATCGAAGCGGGCGCGGTCGATGGCCGAGAGCATGCGCTGCGCGCTCTGATGGCTGATCACCGATTCGCCGGAATAGCCGCCGCGAACCACGGCGATGGGGGGACGGGGGTCCATGGCGGGCGAAGGTAGCGGGTGGTCATGGAGGCGCCCGGGTGGACCGACGTCCCGGTGCAGCCCCGTGCATGCACCTGCCGGGGCGGAACGCGCAAGCACCCCCGCGCTTGCCCAGGCCCGTCCGGCAACGGCTATCTTCGCCGCGCTCCGCGCGGCCCGAAGGCCGCGCCCTTGTGATGCGACGCGCCCTGCCCTACCTGCTCCCCGTGCTCGTCAGCGCCCTGCTGCTGCTGGGCGGCTGGTCGTGGGTGCGCCAGTACACCCGGCACGGCGTGGTGGTGGAGGTGCCCGACCTCACCAAGCTCACCGTGGCCGAGGCCGCCGCAGCGGTGGGCCCCCTGGGCCTGCATGTGGAGGTGGTGGACTCCGTGCATACGGACGCCGCGCCCAAGGGCACCGTGGTGGACCAGGACCCCGATGCCGGGGCGGGCGTGAAACCCGACCGCAAGGTGTACCTCATGGTCAACGCCATGCGCCCCAAGCTCATCGACATGCCCACCCTGGTGGACCTCAGCAAGCGCCAGGCGATCAGCGTGGCCGAGATCGTGGGGCTGAAGGTGGCCGAGCTGCGCTACCGTCCCGATGCCTGCGTGGACTGTGTGCTGGAACAGCTGTACCAGGGGCGCACCATCATCCCCGGTACGGGCATCGAGCGCGGCGCCTCCATCGTGCTTGTGCTGGGCAGCGGGGAGGGCGGTGAGCGTGTCCCTGTTCCGGACCTCACCGGCTGGACCTACGCCGAGGTGGCCGCGATCCTCAACATGGCCTCCCTGAACCTGGGCGCCGTGGTGGCCTGCGAGGGCTGCAATACCAAGGCCGATTCCGCGTTGGCGAAGGTGTTCCGGCAGTCGCCCATGCCCACCGTGGGCAACAGCATCGGCATGGGCGGCCTGGTGGACGTCTGGCTCACGACGGACACCGCCGGCCTGGGCGCCTTGCGCAACCTGCCCGACAGCACCCCCACTGAACCCGCGACCCCGGATGTGGAACCGTGACCTTGCCCTGCTGGCCACCGCCCTGCTGGCCACCACCGCCTTGGCGCAACAGGAAGTGCTCCTTCCCTTGAACGGCCAGGCCCGCCCGGAGAACGAGCGGCCCCTGGTGCGCGCTGCGGCGAACACCTTCTTCATCTACGAGAACGCCACCCAGGAGCTGCCCTTGATGGACGATTTCTCCATCGACCGCACGCGCCACCTCAACGCCGCGACGGACGATCCCGGGGTGACACTGCTGGATGTGGTGTACAGGATCGCCTTGGGCGGCGTCTCCGCGCCGGACATGGCCTACTATTCGGACACCACGTACCACTACTACACGGACACCCTCGGCGTGGACAGCACCTGGCGCGAGGCGAACCCCTTCATCACCATCGAGCTGTTCGACCTCAGTACCTATCCGGCCACCTCCATCACGCAGTCCGCCTGGCCGCCCTATACGATCTACGACACCCTGACCGACCCCTTCATCGACACGCTCGCCGTGCCCGCCGCCGACCTGTTGCAGGACTCGCTCGAGGTGTACACCGTGCCGGCCGACCCGCGCACCTACGAACAGAACGGGATCGACGTGCCGCTGATCCTGTGGGCCGACGACGATGCGCACATCAATGGAACCTACCCGATCGACCCGCCCACCATCGGCGTGGCCACCTTCGACGGCGTGGACCGCACCGGCATCCCCTACGTCACCAATTCACCCACGGCCTACGGCATCAACGACCACCTCACCTCGGTGCCCATCAACATGGCCTATCCGCCGGGCGATTCCATCTACCTCAGCTTCTTTTACCAGCCCCAGGGACGCAGCGGCGACACCGAAGTGCAGCCCCAGGACAGCCTGGTGCTGGAGTTCTACGCGCCGGATGAGGAGGCCTGGATCCGTCGCTGGAGCACGCCCTACACGGCGCTCGCACCCTTCCGGCAGGTGCTGCTGCCCATCACCGACTTCCGGTTCCTGAAGCCCGACTTCCGTTTCCGCTTCCTGAACTACGGCACGCGCAGCGGTGCGCTGGACCACTGGCACATCGACTACGTGCGGCTGGCCCGGCAGCGCGCCCACGACGACACGCTGCTGGTGGACGTGGCCTGGGTGTACCCGGGCAACACCCTGCTCAACACCTGGACCGCCGTGCCCTTCACGCATTTCAGCAACGCCCCCGCCGCGTTCATGGCCACATCGGTGGACCTGCTGCAGAAGAACCTGGCGGACCAGGACCGCTTCATCACCTGGGAGGCCAGCTCGGGCCTCGACGGGGAGGCGCCCGTGGCCACCTTCGGCGCGGGCAGCAACATCATCAACAACGCCAACAGCACCTTCACCAGCACCCATGCCGTGGCCCCGTTCGCCTACGATCCGGGGCTCAGCACGGGGGCGGCGTTCTGGCGCAACACCTTCGCCATCGACGTCACGCCCGACATCAACCGCTACAACGACACCATGCGGTTCGTGCAGGAGCTCAGCAACTACTACGCCCTGGACGATGGCAGCGCCGAGGCGGGCTACGGCCTCACCAATGCCCCCGGCGGCAAGGTGGCCGTGCGCTTCGACATGCAGCAGCCCGATTCGCTGCGCGCCGTGCGGATCTACTTCGACCCCATCTTCTTCCCGGAAAGCCCCGAGGAGGCCGGCTTCCTGCTCACCGTGTGGAGCTCGTTGAGCCCCGAGACCATCCTCCACCAGAACTTCACCTTCAGCGATCCGGAGTACCGGCCGCACGGGCTTAACAAGTTCGTGGAGTATCCGCTGGATTCCACCATCCTGGTGCCTGCCACCTTCTACGTGGGCTTCGTGCAGACCACGGCCACGTTCATGAACGTGGGCTTCGACCGCAACACGGACAGCCAGTCCCGCATCTTCTTCAACACCACGGGGACCTTCGCCAACACCTCGCACCACGGTTCGCTCATGCTCCGGCCGGTGCTGGTGGCGGATACCGACCCGTTCACCGGCACCGACGGCCTGCCACGGCCCACGCTTGGACTGTGGCCCAACCCGGCCTCGGACCTGCTGTGGGTGCGCCTGGAGGGTGCGGCCGCGGGCCAGGTGGAGCTGTGGGACGCCACCGGTCGCCTGGTGCTGCGCACGCCGTACCGCAGCGATGCGCCCATCGACCTGGCCGACGCGGCGCCCGGGTCCTACGTGGTGCGGCTGTTGGATGCGCAGGGGACGGCCTTGGGGCATGCACGGTTGATGCTGCAACGATGAGCCAGGGGGCCGGGGACGGGGAGCTCGAAGGCGGCGAGGAGCAGGAGCTCTACGAGCACCACCGCATCGTGTGCGACCCGGGCCAGACGCTGCTGCGGCTGGACAAGTTCCTCTTCGACCGCCTGGCGAACACCTCGCGCAACCGGATCCAGGTGGCCGCGCGGGCCGGCAATGTGCGGGTGAACGACCGGCCGGCCAAGCCCAGCCAGAAGGTGAAGCCCGGCGACATCATCAGCATCGTGCTGCCGTATCCCCAGCGGGAGGTGGAGCTGAAGCCGGAGGACATCCCGCTGCGGGTCCTGTTCGAGGACGATCACGTGGTGGTGATCGACAAGCCCGCCGGCCTGGTGGTGCATCCGGGCCATGGCAACTGGACGGGTACCCTGGTGAACGCGCTTCTGTTCCACTTCGGCCGGCTGCCGGCGGTGCCCGGCGCCGAGGTGCCCCGGCCCGGTCTCGTGCACCGGCTCGACAAGGACACCAGCGGTGTGATGGTCGTCGGCAAGAACGAGGAGGCGTTGACGCACCTGGCCCGCCAATTCTTCGAGCGCACCAGCGACCGGCGCTACCAGGCCCTGGTGTGGGGCGACTTCACCGAGGACGAAGGTGTGGTGGAGGCCCACATCGGGCGCAGCCCCAAGGACCGCACCGTGCAGTATGTCTTCCCCGGGGGCGAGCAAGGCAAGCCCGCCGTCACGCGCTGGCGGGTGGTCGAACGCTTCCGCTACGTCACCCTCGTGGAATGCAAGCTGGAGACCGGTCGCACCCACCAGATCCGCGTGCACATGCAGTGGGCCGGGCACCCGTTGTTCAACGATGCGGCCTATGGCGGCGACCGGGTGCTGAAGGGCACCACCTTCACCAAGTACAGGCAGTTCGTGGAGAACTGCTTCACGCTGCTGCCGCGGCAGGCGCTGCACGCACGCACGCTGGAGTTCGACCACCCCGTCACCGGTGCGCGCATGCGTTTCGAGAGCCCCCTGCCGCCCGACATGGAGGCGGTGCTGGCCCGCTGGCGCACCTACACCGCGGCCCGGCCGATGGAGGAGGGGGGCGACGGCCTCACCGCCTGACCTTGCCGCTGGTGGTGCGCTCCAGGCGGGGCAGGGTGCGGATGTGCCTGGGCATCTCGTGCGGGTGCAGCACATGCAGCAGGCGGGCCATCACCTCGGGCACCACCTCCTGCGGCGGCCGGTCCGTTTCGATGGTCAGCATCACCGCCTGCCCCAGCTGCGCATCGGGCATGCCGCTGAAGTAGTGCGGCTCGGCGATCAGGGCGGCGGTGCGGGCCTCGAGCTGCTCGGGATGCACCTTGCGCCCGCCGCTGAGGATCACGTTGTCGTACCGGCCCAGCCAGCGGAAGTGTGCATCGTCCATCAGCTGCACCAGGTCGTTGGTGACGTGCTGGAAGGTGCTGAGGTGCGGGGTGTGCACCACCAGGCAGCCGCGCGGGTCGCGCGCGAAACGGCAATCGCCCAGGGCCGTGAACTCCGCCGAGGCCTGCGGTCCGTTGAGGCGCCGCAGCGCCACATGCGTCACCGTTTCGGTGCTGCCATAGCCCAGGAACACTTCGTTGCGCAGGCCCGCCAGCCGCTGCCCCAGCGTCTCGCTCACCGGACCGCCGCCCAGCAGCACCGTGTGGAACTGCGTCTCCACGCGCTCCCGGTCCTCGTCCAGGGCCCGCGCCAGCTGCAACGGCACCATGGCCGCGAATCGGAACCGCTCGGCCGCGCCGAGCTTGGCCAGCACGCTGCCGCGCGGGGAGATCACATGCAGGTCGAGCCCCAGCACGAAGGCGCGGACCAGCATCAGCTTGCCGGCCACGAAGGCGCCCGGCAGGCAGTGCAGCACGCGGTCGCCGGGGCGGAGGCCGAACGTGCGTCCCGTGAGCCGGGCGCTCGCCACCAGGTCCTCCACGGGGATGGTGGTGCGCTTGGGCGGGCCCGTGGTGCCGCTGGTGGTGGCCTGCAACCCCGCGCCGCGCAGCAGCTCGTGCACCGTGTCGCGCAGAGGCGCGGCCTCCTCATGTCCGCCGGGCAGGTGTTCGGCCAGGGCATCGGCCCAGTCCGCGATGGCGCGGCCCTCCAGGGTGACACCGTCCACCGTGAGCCGTGTGAAAGGGTTCACGGCAGCGTGCTCAGGTCCCACTCGGCCTCGGGCCGGTAGCGCAGCGACCCGCGCTCGGCGATCAGGGGCGAGGGGATGTTGTTGGAATAGACCTTGCCGGTCCCGAGGCCCTGGGCGATGTCCACGTTCAGCGTGGCGGTGTACTGGGCGATGGCGTTGAGGCCGATGCTGCTCTCGAGGGCGCTGGTGATCCACCAGCCGATGCCGCGCGCGCGGGCCAGGTCGATCCATTCCTGCGTGGCCGCCCAGCCGCCCACCAGGCTCGGCTTGATCACGATGTGCTGGGGGCGCAGGTTGTCCAGCAGGTCCGCCTTGGCATCGCGCGTGTTGTGGCCGATGAGGTCCTCATCGAGCGCGATGGGGACGGGCGTGTCCGCGCAGAGCTCGGCCATCACCTCGAACTGGCCGGGCGGCACGGGCTGCTCGATGCTGTGCACCTGCAGGTCGGCCAGCCGCTGCAGCACCCCGGGGGCCTGCTGCGCGGTGAAGGCGCCGTTGGCGTCGACGCG
This sequence comes from Flavobacteriales bacterium, assembly GCA_013360395.1. Taxonomy (GTDB): domain Bacteria; phylum Bacteroidota; class Bacteroidia; order Flavobacteriales_F; family PHOS-HE28; genus PHOS-HE28. Next base: position 9,550 of record JABWBQ010000026.1, on the reverse strand, counting down.
CAGGATGAGGTCGCCCGGTCCGTACTCCCGGCGCACCGCCTGCAGCAGTTCGAGCTCGTCGGCGATGCCGATGGCCCCGATCTTCATCTTCACCGTGCGGTGGCCATGGTCGATCTGCTCGCGGATGCGGCGCTTCATCGTGTCCTTGTCGCCCATCCACACCAGGCCGTTGATCGGAATGTGCTGCTGCCCGAGCGTGAACGCCGACGGGAAGAGCGTCTTGGTGCCGCCGGCCGCCAGGTCCTTCAGGCACTGTTCCACGGCGAAGCGCACGCTGGGCACGTCCACCAGGTCGTCGTTCAGGCGCCTGCCCCAGTCACCGGTGTGCTGGCACAGTTCCAGCAGCTTGGTGCGCACATCGGCCGGATACTCCCTGCTGTGGCCGGGGAACAGCGCCGCCTCACCGATGCCGCGCACCTCGGGGCGTGCGGTGTCCCAGGCCTGGAGGTACCACACCGTGCGGGTGTTGATGGTGCCCTTGGAGGTGCCCAGCGGAAAGGCCGGGTGCAGGCTGTGCTCGACCCACCGCGCTGCGATCATGGCACAAGAATAAGGCCCAACGCGAACAGCAGCGCGGTGAGGAAGGTGGTCAGGGCCAGCACCTTCAACTGGGGGTCGAGGTCGCGCGGTTCCCCGGTGGACCACACCTTCCAGCCATGGACCAGGAGTACCGGCACGGCGAGCAGGAAGAGCCAGGTGGTCGGTCCCGCATCGATGTGGGCCGTGAAGGCGACCAGGCTCACGATGGCGCCGAGGATGAGGACGCCGTGCAGCACCCGGGCCTTCGCAAGTCCCAGGCGCACCACCAGGGTGCGTTTGCCGCTGGCCGCATCGTTGTGGATGTCGCGCATGTTGTTCACGTGGAGCACGCCCGTGCTGAGCAGACCGAAGGCGACGGCGGGGACAAGCACGTGCGGCACGAACATCCCGGTGTGGAGGTAGAAGGTGCCGCAAACACCCACGATGCCGAAGAAGAGGAACACACTGATATCGCCCAGACCCGCGTAGCCGTAAGGGTTCCTGCCGAACGTGTATTTCACGGCGGCGGCGATGGCCGCGATGCCGAGCAGCAGGAAGAACAGCGTGCGCACGGTGAAGCCCAGCGCGACCGTGATCAGCGCACAACCGCTCAGGAAGGCCAGTGCGCCGCAGATGAGCATGGCACGTTCCATCTGTGCGGGAGTGATCGCACCACTTTGCACCGCGCGCTGGGGACCCACGCGCGCGTTGTTGTCCGTGCCGTGTTGGTGGTCGCCAAGGTCGTTGGCGAGATTGCTCAGGACCTGGAGGAGCACGGCGGTGAGCAAGGCGAGGACGAGAACACTTCCCTTGAAGCAGTTGGTGCTCATGCACGCTCCATCCGCGAAGTACGCCAGTGCGCTCCCCACGATGACGCTGCTCACCGCCAGGGGCAGGGTGCGCAGCCGGAAGGCGTGGAGCCAGTGTTTCACCGTCAGGCGATCAGTTCCAAATGGTCGTGATACACATTCACCAGCTTGTGCTGAGGCAAGGCCGCCTCGATCGCGGGCCATTGCTTGTACAGCCACTGGATGAATTCGGTGCGCCGCATGTTGCCTACACGCAGGTGAATGATGCGGGGTGGCGGTCCGCTCAATTGGATGCGTTCGGAGAAATCGGCGTCCTTCGTGACGATGACAAGTTCGTGAGCTATTGCATGCTGCCAAAGGAATGAGTCGCTGGGCTGCGCACCCAATTGGCGTGAATGAACGATCGGCAGCGTGGTCGGAAGCGCTGTGGGCAACGGCAGGTTCTCGTCAATCAAGAACCCGTTCATGCCAACGGTAGGGCGGAGAACCGGTTCCCCATGATGCGTGCGGCCATTTCCACACAAGCCAGCACATGCTCACGCGTGATGGACGGATACGCCTTCAGCACCTCCTCCACATCATCGCCCGCCGCCAGCAGTTCAAGCACCGACTGCACCGTGATGCGCGTACCCTTCACCACGGGCTTGCCGTTGGCCACGTCCGGCTTGATCTCAATCAACTCCTCACGCATGCTGTAAAGTTATGGCGAGCAACTGAAGTGGGCGATGGAAGACCCCTCTCCGCGAAACTCCGTGCCCTCTGCGTTGAAAACTCCCCCTATGGGAACTTCGGGTACTTCTGAAAATCCGGCGTCCGCTTCTCGAGGAAGGCGTTGCGGCCCTCCTGCGCCTCGTCCATCAGGTAGTACATCAGCGTGGCGTCACCGGCGAACTCCATCAGGCCGCGTTGCCCGTCCAGTTCGGCGTTCAGCCCACGCTTGATCATGCGCAGGGCCAGCGGGCTGCGTTGCATCATGATGCGGCACCACTCCACGGTGGTATCCTCCAGTTCGGCCAGCGGCACCACCTTGTTCACCATGCCCATGTCCAGCGCCTCTTGTGCTGAATACTGCAGGCAGAGGAACCAGATCTCGCGGGCCTTCTTCTGGCCCACGTGCCGCGCCAGGTAATTGCTGCCGAAACCCGCATCGAAGCTGCCCACCTTGGGGCCGGTCTGCCCGAACCGCGCATGGTCCGCCGCGATGGTGAGGTCGCATACCACGTGCAGCACGTGCCCACCGCCGATGGCATAGCCGTTCACCATGGCCACCACGGGCTTGGGCAGTTCGCGGATGCGCTTGTGGAGGTCCAGCACGTTGAGGCGCGGCACACCGTCCGTGCCGATGTAGCCGCCGCGACCCTTCACGTTCTGGTCGCCGCCGCTGCAGAAGGCCTTGTCGCCGGCACCGGTGAGCACCACGACCCCGATGTTGGGATCCTCCCGTGCGATGTCCATGGCATCGATCATCTCCTTGTTCGTGTCCGGGCGGAAGGCGTTGTACACTTCCGGTCGGTCGATGGTGATCTTGGCGATGCCTTCGAAGAATTCGAACTTGATGTCCGTGTACTCCTTGATGGGGGTCCAGATGCGGGTGCTCATCGGGTCATGCCGGCGGCGCGCCGGCCTCGCGTAGTTGCTTGAAATGCTCGCGCAGCACCTTCGGGGCGATCTGCGCATCGGTGGTGATGTGGAGCACGGCGGGCCTGTCGTGCGCACCGTACAGCAGGTCGAGGCCCTGCTCCAGCGAGGGCTGGTCCGTGGCGTGGAAGTAGGGCAGGTCGAAGGACCGCACCAGCTTGGCGATGCTGCGTTCGTGCGGGGCCTCGAACCACGGCAGCAGCGCCGGATCCGTGTCCGGCCCCTCGATGTACCGGAAGATGTTGCCGCCACCGTTGTCGATCACGATGATCTTCAGCAGGGGCGACAGGTGGTCGTTCCACAGCGCGTTGCTGTCGTAACAGAAGGCGATGTCGCCGGTGACCAGGGTGGTGAGCCTTCCGGAGGCGTGGGCGGCGCCGGCGGCGGTGCTGGTGCAGCCGTCGATGCCGCTGGTGCCCCGGTTGCCGTACCAGCGGATGTCCCGCACGCGGTCGAAGAGCTGCGCGTAGCGCGCCGGTGTGCTGTTGGCCAGGTGGACGTCGCTGCCGCCGGGGATCCGGTCGTTGAGGGTGGCGAACACGGTGAGGTCGCAGAAGGGCGCCTCGCGCAACAGGCGGGCCTGGGCACCGCGCATCCGTTGGTCCACCATCCGCCAGGCCTCGCCGTAGAAGCTCTCGCCGCCCTGGGCGCCGTTCATGATCTGGGCGAAGAAGGTCCCGGCGCTCACGGCGATGTCGTGCGTGAGGCTCTGGTAGGTGTCGTGGTGCCGCTGGCCCTCGTCCACATGCCAGTGCTGCGCGGGGCGCCATTTCCGCAGCAGTGCCTTGATGCGCTTGCTCACCACGGCCCCGCCGAAGGTGATCAGCAGGTCGGGCCGCAGGTCGTTCTCGTTCGCATCGTTCACGCCTTCGAGCGCACGGTCGATGCAGGTGATGAAGGCCGGATCGTCCAGGTTGGCGGTGGCCTCGGTGAGCACGGCCACCTGGGGCAGGGTGGCCAGGCGCTGGAGCTGGGCTTTGAGCCCGGGGCTCCACAGACCCTGCCCGGCGAGCACCATCACCTTGCGGCAGGAGCTTACCTGTCCGATCAGCCAGCGGGCGTGGCCGGGCAGGATGAAGGGGCCGGTCATCACCGGGGCGATCAGGCGGCGGTGGTCCTCCGGAGGGTGCTCGCGGCGGCCGTAGAGCGGTTCGGCGAAGGGGACGTTCACGTGCACGGGCCCGGGCACGGGCAGCAGTGTGTGGTCGATGGCCTCGTTGATCGACCGGCCGCAATGCCAGCGTGCGAGCTCGTCGGCGGGGTCGCGCGGCAGCTGCACGCTGTGTTTCATGTGCGGAGCGAGCACGTCCCGCTGGCGGATGGCCTGCCCTTCGCCCTGGTCCGCCCATTCCTCCGGTCTGTCGGCGCTGATCACCAGCAGGGGCACCCGCTGGTAGAAGGCCTCGGCGATGGCCGGCCCGTAGTTGAGCACGGCGCTGCCGCTGGTGCAGATCAGGGCCACGGGGGCGTGCAGCTGCAGGGCCATGCCCAGGGCGAAGAAGGCGGCGCTGCGTTCGTCGACCACCTGCAGGCAGGTGATGTCGGGATGGTGGTGGAAGGCGAAGACCAGCGGCGCGCTGCGCGAACCGGGGCTGATGACGGCGTGCCGTACACCCTTGGCGGCGCAGAGCCGGGCGAGCTCGGCGGCGACGAAGTGGTCGGAGGTCATCGGGCGGGTGAAGATACCCGGCCGGGGTGCATCGACCGGATGGCCGCGGTCCACGCGGCCAGCTTGTCCTCGGTCTCCCGCCATTCGGCCTCGGGGTCGGAACCTTCGGTGATGCCGGCGCCGGCGTGCAGCACCACGTGCCGGCCCAGGGATCCCAGGCAGCGGATGTTGACGAAGACCTCGGTGCGGCCGTCCGCGTTCCAAGGCCCCCAGAAGCCGGTGTAGAGCCCGCGCCGGGGCCCGTCGTTCGCCGCGATGAAGCGGGCGGCGGCCTGCCGGGGGGTGCCACCCACGGCCGGCGTGGGATGCACGGCCACCAGCACGTCCTCCAGGCAGCACGGTCCAAGGTCGGCCTCCACCTCGGTGCGCAGGTGGCACACCCCGCCGGCCTCCACGACCCGTGGGCCGCGCAGGACGATGTGCGGCAGGCCCAGTTCGATCAGGCGGCCCACCACTTCGCGTGCGACGAGGGCCTGCTCATGGCGCTCCTTGGCACCCCACTCCGCCGCGTCGCGCGGTGCGTCGGTGCGCGGGCGGGTGCCGGCCAGGGCGTCCAGGCGCACCCGGTCGTCCTCGGCCTCCAACAGGCGTTCCGGGGAGGCCCCCAGCCAGGTGCCGTGCTCGGGCGTGTGCACCAGGGCCACCAAAGCGTGCGGCATGCGCTGCAGCGCATCCTCGAAGAGGGGGGCGAGCTGGGACCGTTCCAGGGGCAGGGTGAGGGTGCGCGAGACCACCACCTTCTCCAGGGTCCCGGCGGCGATGGCGGCCTGGGCCCGGCGCACCAGGTCCTCGAAGACGGTGCGGTCGGCGTCGGGTGCCGGCTCGCGTGTCCCCATGGGGGCGCCGGTGCAGCCGTGCAGCGCTTCCAGGGAGATGGGCAGTTCGCCGAAGGTGAGCTCCACGTCGCTGCGCACGAAGCAGGTGCGCCCCGGGTCGTGGTCGAAGGGCGCCACCAGGAACACCTCGTTCAGGCGTCCCAGGTAGGCGGCATCGACGGGCTCGAGCTCGGGGTTGCGCTGTGCCCAGAGCGTCACCGGCCCGCCCGGAACGCGGAAGGCGGCGAAGGTGAGCTGTTGCTCCAGGCACAGGCTCAGGGCCTGGTGCAGTTGTCCAAGGGTGCTCATGGGGTGGTGGGGGCCACGGGCCCCAGCAGCACGACGTTGGTGAGGCGGCACACGGCGCAGAGCTCGTTGGCCGCGTTGCGCACACGCACGTCCCACACGTGGGTGGTGCGGCCGATGTGCAGCGGCTCGGCCGTGGCCGTCACGCGGCCGCCGCGCACGGCCTTCAGGTGGTTGGCGTTCACCTCCACGCCCACCACCTGGCGGCCTTCGGGCAGCACCAGCAGGGCCGAGGCCACGCTGCCCAGCGTTTCGGCCAGGGCCACGGTGGCCCCGCCGTGCAGCTGGCCCATGGGCTGCACGGTGCGTTCGTCCACCGGCATGCTGGCGGTGAGGCGCCCTTCGGCATCGGCCGAGAACCGGATGTCGAGGTGTTCGCTGAGGGTGCCGGCCCGGAAGCTGTCGGCGGTTTCGGCATGTGCCGCGGTGAATCGCATGGGCCAAAGGTACCCGTGCCGATCTTTGCCCCCCATGCAACCGGGCAGCAAACCCCGCGTACTGCTGGTGGAGGACGAGGAGGGCCTGCGCCAGACGCTGCGCCTGAACCTGGAGCTCGAGGGATACCATGTGACCACGGCGGCCACGGGCCCCGAGGCGTTGGAACGCCTGCGCGGGGCGCGGTTCGATGCGGCCGTGATGGACGTGATGTTGCCGGGCATGGACGGTTTCGCCGTGTGCGAGAAGGCGCGCCTGGAAGGGGACCGCACGCCGGTGCTCTTCCTCACGGCCCGCACGGCGGTGGCCGACCGGGTGCGCGGCCTGCGCACGGGCGACGACCACCTGGGAAAGCCCTTCGACCTGGAAGAACTGATGCTGCGGCTCGCCAAGCTGGTGGCCCGCCCGGAGGACCGCGGGCCGGCGACCCTGCCGGAGCGGTACCGCTTCGGTCCCAACGAGGTGGACCTGGTGGCCTACGAGGCCCATGGCGTGGGTGGTTCGCGGACCCTTTCGCAGCGTGAGGTGATGCTGCTGCGCCTGCTTTTCGAGCACGCCGGCCAGGTGGTCTCCCGCGAGGAGATCCTCCACAAGGTCTGGGGCTACGACGTGTTCCCCACCACGCGCACCATCGACAACTTCATCGTGGCCTTCCGCAAGCTGTTCGAGCCGGATGGGCGCAACCCCGTCCATTTCCACAGCATCCGTGGGGTGGGGTACAAATTCACCCCTTGATCCGTCACCGAGGCAACCCTTCGGCAAGGGCTGCGTCTATAGGATGTCAGCGGGGCTCTCTTCCACCCCCTGACATTGGTTCCATCCTATTCCTTGCAGGTTTACCGCGCAGGGGCCCACACCGGGCCCCTGTTCGGTTTTCCAGGGGGCGGTCCGGTCCGTTCGTCGGGCATCCCACACCGCTCGGCAAGATCCACCCGCTGGGTCGGGGTGGGGACTTGCGCAAGCCCGGCCCATCGTCGTACTTTCGTGCTGGCCTCACCGCCCATCCGGGCCCGGGGTCACGAACTTTCCACGCAACAACGCAAGCGCATGAGCACCACTACGCTCCGTTCCGCCGGCCTGGCCCTGATGCTGGGCGCCGCCGCCATGGTCCAGGCCCAGAGCCCGGTAGACATCGGCCTTTTCGCCAACAACGGTCAACTGGAGGTCCGGGTACGGCCCACGGCCGATTTCGACGGCATCTTCAGCTCGGTGGTCTTCACCCTGCGCTGGGACCGCAGTGCCAAGGTGAAACTGGGTGATGCGGTGCAGCCTGAAGGGCCGCGCACCTACATCCCCATCGCCCCCTCGGGCGGGGTGCACGAGAGCGGCCCGTACAACTACCAGGTGTATGCGGGTTTCGGCTTCGAGTCCATCCGCAACACGGGCACCGTGTGGGAGGCCGGCCGCGAGTACACCGTGATGAGCATCCCCTTCACCGGCGATGCCACCATGGAGCTGGTGAACGATGCCTGGACGGGCGAGTTGCTGAACAACGCGGACTACTACCTCTCCCTGGGCGGGGTGGATCGCACCGGCGCCATCTACCAGAAGTCCATCAACGCCAGCGAGCTGGACGGGGCGGTGACCATCCTGCCGAACCCCAACGACGGGCAGTTCACGTTCTCCTTCCTGGTGGCCGCTCCGTCCGACCTCCAGGTGGATGTGGTGAACACCTTGGGGCAGAGCGTCTTCACCGAGCAGCTGCGCGGCTTCGAGGGCACCTACCGCAAGGAGATGGACCTGCGCACCTCCAGCAACGGCATCTATTACCTGAAGATCACGCGCAACGGCAGCATCGACGTGCACAAGATCGTGTACCGCTGAGCGCGACCGGAACGAGGATCTGCGAGGGGCGCTGCGGCGCCCCTCGACCGTTCAGGCCCCGGCCCGGCAGAAGGTGCAGTAGCGCTCCTTCTCCCGGTGGGTGAACAGCCTTCCGGGTTCGAACAGGCCACGCACCAGGTCGCCCACGGCCGCTTCGATCAGGGGCATGTGGTCCCGGCCGATCGTAGTGGACCCGTTCAGCGTCAGGGGCATGCCGGTGGGCACGGTGTTGCGCAGCGGGCGCAGTTCGGCGGTGACGGCCGGGCAGGCCGGATGGTCGGTGAGCCACAGCCAGGCGTAGAGGAGCAACTGCAGGGCCTTGCCGTGGTCCGCGGTGAGCGTGCCGGGCAGCGCCAGGGTGAGCTTCTTGTGATCCACCCGGCCGGTCTTGAGGTCCACCAGGTGCACGTGCCCGTCGCGCACCTCGATGCGGTCCAGGCGCCCGTGCAAGCGTACGGGATGGTCCTGTCCGTGCACGGCGGCGGGCAGCTCGCCGGACAGCGTGGTCTCGAGGCCGACGAGGGTGATCCGCCCGCCCTTCTGCAAGGCTGCGACCTCGTGCAGTACGGCACGTTCGATGGCCTGCGCGGCCATGCCCACCTGCAGCGAGGCAGGGCCTTCCGCCGCGTTCAGGCCGGGAGGAAGGCGACCGTCCAGGGTCCTCAGGACCTCAGGCAGGGCTTTCTGCAACGCTGCGGGGTCGATGGCGCGGCCCACGAAGGGGGTGTACAGCGTTTCGAAGGCCGCATGCACCAAGGTGCCCAGCTCGTTGTCCGCCAGGGCCGGGCCTGCCGCGGTGTCCATGGGGATGCCCCAGCCGTGGCGGAACACGAAGTTGAGCGGGCAGGCCAGCAGGTCGGTGAGCGCGGTGGGGCTGAGACCGCGTTCGGCCTTGTGCTGCAGGCGCCGGTGCAGCTCGGGCGTCAACGGTATCTGCAAGGGGACATCAGGCCGCGGCGGCATGGCGGGCCGCAGGCTGGAGGGGTGCAGGAGGGCGGGCAGCTCGTGCTCCAGTTGGGTGATGTAGCGGCTGCGCTCCCCGGCGCCATCACCGCCTGATACGTACAGCAGGGTGATCTCGCGGGCGTGGTGGAGCAGGCGCATGAAGGTGTGTGCCTCCACCGCCTCGGTCTCGGTGCGCAGCGGCAGGGCCAGGGTGCGCCGCAGCTCGCCGGGGATGAAGCTCTGTGGCGGTTCGGCCCGGGGCAGGGTGTCCTCGTTGGCACCGATGACGATCACCCGGTGATGGTCGGTGGCGCGTGATTCCAGCATGCCCATCACCTGCAGCCCTTCCATGGGTTCGCCGCGCAGGTCCACGCGGGCCTGGCGCAGCAGTCGCTCCAGCAGGCCGAGGGCACCGGCCTCACCGGGGGTGCCGCCGCACCAGGCCAGGGCGGTGGACAGCTGGTCCAGCACTTGGGCGATGCGTTGGGCCTGCTCCCGGATGAAGGGATCGTCCTGGGCTGCCGTCACGGCCTCCACCAGGGCGGCGCGCGCCCGGGTCCCGTCGTCGCCGTGCGCCGCGAGGGCGTGGC
>JABWBQ010000138.1 GCA_013360395.1 Flavobacteriales bacterium | reverse complement strand
CTCGCCGGCGAGGGTGCGTTCGGCGTGCTGCAGCGCACCGAGGAGCTCGCCCGCATGCTCGGCGCGGTCCAGGTCGGCCTCCAGGGACTCCTGCTCGTCGGCCTTCAGCTGCGCCTGGTCCAGTTCGTTCAGCTGGAAGGCCAGGTAGTCCAGCTCGGCGCGCGAGCGCTCTTCCTCGGCGCGGACGCGGGCCAGCTCCTCCTCCACCGCCCGCCAGGCCCGGTGATCGGCGCGGTAGGCGGTGACGGCCCTGGCGTGGCCGGCCACCTGGTCCACCAGGCCCAGTTGGAAGCGCGGGTCGTTGAGCAGCAGCGTGTGGTGCTGGCTGTGCACGTGGATGAGGCGTTCGCCCAGTTCGCGCAGCTGTTCGAGCCGCACGGGCGTGTCGTTCACGAAGGCGCGGCTGCGGCCACCCGGTTCCAGCTGGCGGCGGATGATCAGCGGCGCCTCCACGGGCACACCGGCCTGCTGGCACCAGGCGGCGAGCCAGGGGGCGGCGCTGTCCACCTCCAGTTCGATCACGCAACGCTGCCGGGGGTCGCGCGCCAGGCCGGCATCGGCGCGTTCGCCCATGGCCAGGCCCAGCGCACCGATCAGGATGCTCTTGCCGCTGCCCGTTTCACCGGTGATGATGGTGAGCCCCGGCGCCAGCTCCAGCTCCAGCCGGTCGATCAGCAGGTAGTTGGTGATGCGCAGGCGGTGCAGCATGACGGGAACTTCAGCGATCCGAGGTCGGCCAAGATAGCCGGGGCCACCGACCGGTCCGCCGGCACGTGCCCGTCGGGGCCCGGGGTCGCCTGGGCACCTGCCCTCAACTCCCCTTCATCATGTTCTGGTACCGGCTGATGTTGCCGGGATCCACGATCTGCAGGGTGGTGAAGAGCTTGGTCTTGTCCTGGGCGGGCACGGGCTTGAACAGTTCCACCAGCTCGTTGCCCTTGGCGTTGAAGAAGACCTGCAGGTTGTAGCTGGCGGGCTTGGCCTGGTGCACGCTGCGCAGGCTTTCAATGGAGGTGGCCACCACTTTGCGGGCGTCGTCCAGCTCGGTGCTCATGCGGTCGAAGCCTTCGCGGTGGTAATCGTACAGGCATTGGCGGAAGGGCCGGAAGACGGCCTGCTGTTGGTTGTCCAGCAGCCAATAGCGGTTCTTGGTGCCCTCGAAGGCCTTCCAGCCGGGTTCGGCGGCGTTCTGGGCGTTGTTCACGATCACCTGCGCCACGTTGTAGTACTCGCTGCCGCCCATGGGGCTGAAGGTGTCGGCATCCACGCCCAGGATGAAGTAGGCGTAGAAGCCCATGATGCTGGCCAGGTTGTTGGTGTACCGGTCCGGGCTGAACTCGATCTGCGTGTTCTCCAGGAAGTTGAAGGCCACGTCGTTGTCCAGCAGGTCGATCACCGGGCTGTTGTAATCGGTGCCGTACACGGGCCGGGCATAGATCACCTGCAGGGTGCCCTTGAAGCGGTCCAGGCCTTCCTGCTCGTTGATGGTCAGCAGCATGTTCACCTCGATGCGCTCCTGCTGGGTGAAGTTGCGGTTGGTCCATCGCCGCGTGTTCATCAGCTCGCGGATGGCGGTCTCCATGCTCTGCCAGATGCGTTTGGGCGTGCTCTGGATCTGCGGGGCGATGACGCTCACGGTGCAGTTGAACTCCTGGGCCGGGGTGGCCGTGGCCAGGGCCAGCAGCAGGAGCGGAAGCAGGGGGCGGAGGATGCGGCGCATTCAGGGCAGTTTGAGTCGCGGCGGCTCCCGCCGTCAGGACGATGGCGGTCAACGGAGCGTTCGCATCGAAGGTGGGCAGGGGTTCAGGTC
>JABWBQ010000137.1 GCA_013360395.1 Flavobacteriales bacterium | reverse complement strand
GCGCGCATGGCACCGGCGGCAAGCACGGCGCCGCGCACGTCGAGCACGGTCCAGCGCAGCGCGGTGCCGAACGGATGCACCAGGTGCAGCGCCCCCGCCGTGGCCGTGGGCAGCACCTGCCAACCTCCTCCGCTCAGCTCGGGCACGTTGTTCCAGGTGCACTCGGCCTGCAGGTCCATGAGCCAGGCACGCACGGCCAGCAACGCGGGGAAGGCGCAGGCCCCGTGGTCCAGCGCGCCCATGTCCACCGCGCTCACCTGCGGCGCGCCCGCGTTCTGGAAGGCCTGCAGCGCCGTGAGCGTGTTGCCGGCGAACACGTGGTCGTCGGCGCTGCAGTAGTACATGCGCAGCGGCGCCTGGGGCGTCCAGTGGTACAGGTCGTTGTCCGCCAGGGCCAGTCGGAACGGATGCTGCGGATCGCTGGCGAAGGCCTGCAGCAGGCTGTCCCGCAGCACCACGCTGGGCACCGACGGCATCACCGCGTCCACGTCGCCCGCGCTGTGCATGCCGTCGAACAGCGGCGGCAGCAGCGTGTCCCAGGGCGCCTCGAACACTTCGGACGGATCGGCGAAGATGCCGGGGTACACCGACCCGTAGGCGAGCACCACGTACGGCAGGTAGTACGGCGCCGGGTAGGGCACCGTGTCCAGCATCACCTGGGCCTGCACACCGCTCACATCGTAGGGCCCGGAGCAGGGCGCGCTGGCCGTCACGGTGAACTCGCCGCCGAGGTCCTGCTCGATGGCCCGGTGCGTGGCCATGCACGCGTGGCCGCCCTGGCTGTAGCCCGTCAGGAAGAGCTGCCCGTTCAGCGACACCCCGTGGGCATCGCACCACTCGCGCACGGCGCGCAGCAGGTCGATGGACGCGGCGGCCTCGGTCGCCGCATGCACGTAGGGATGCAGGCCGGGCGAATCGCCCAGGCCCAGGTAATCGGGCAACGCGCTCACGAAGCCGATGCCGCTCAGGTAATAGCCCACCAGCGCCTCCTGGCTCAACCGCGACGGCACGCCGTCCTTCTCCAGGATGGTGCCGTGCATGTAGCAGGCGATGGAATGGTAGCAGGTGTCCGCCGTGGGCACCATCATGGCGCCGGAGGCCACGATGGGCTGCCCGTGCGCGTCGGTGGACCAATACTTCAGCCGGTACACCTCGATGCCGTTGATGGCGTTGCCCACGCCGGTGTCGATGAGTTCCTGCTGGGTGAAGGACAACAGCAGCGAATCGCCGATCAGCACCTGGGCGCCGAGCAGCGCCGGGAAGCACAGGGCGACGAGGCCTGCGGGCAGGTGGAACAGGGGGCGCATGGGGCGGAAGGTAACCGGCCCTCGCGGAACGGCAAAGGCCGGGCGACGGTTCACGCGCCGGAGGCCGGGCGCCAGGGGGCCCAGGTGGGCGTGCCGGGCAGGGGCGCTTCCACGCACAGGCGCTCCCCGGTGAAGGGGTGCGGCAGCGCGATGCGGAGCGCATGCAGGGCGATGGACCGGTCGCGCTCGCCGCGGCGTGCACCGTACTTCACGTCGCCCTTGATCGCATGGCCCGCCGCCGCGAGCTGCGCACGGATCTGATGGAACGCGCCGCCCTGCGGCACCACCTCCACCAGCGTGTACCGGTCGCCGCGGTGCAGCGGGTGCACGTGGATCCGCGCGAGGATGCCGTCCCCGGCAAGGCGGGCGCGGCGGTGGCGCGCATCGTGCACCAGGCGGTGCTCCAGGTGCAGGTCCCCGGCAACGGCACCGGTCACCACGGCCAGGTAGGTCTTGGCGACGGTGCGTTCGCGGAACGCGCGGTCCAGGGCGGCCAGGGCCGGTG
>JABWBQ010000025.1 GCA_013360395.1 Flavobacteriales bacterium | reverse complement strand
GGACGCCCTGCTGCCGCAGCCCGCCACGCCGCACCCGCTGGCCGCGCGCGAACACCACATGGCCCGCGGCACCGCCCTGCTCCCGGGCCTTCAGGGCCACCTGCTCGCCGATGTGCACACCGTGCTGCCCAACGACATGCTGCACAAGGTGGACCTGACCAGCATGGCCCATGCCCTGGAGGTGCGCACGCCCTTCCTGGACCGCCGCGTGGTGGAACTGGCCTTCGCGCTGCCCGTGGCGCTGAAGCTGCGGCGCGGCACGGGGAAGGCCCTTCTGCGCGAGGCCTTCGGCGCGCTGCTGCCCGCGGGCATCACGGAGCGCCGCAAGCAGGGCTTCGAGGTGCCGCTGCGCGACCTCTTCCTGGGCCCCCTGCGCCCCTTGGTGGACGGGCTGCTCACCCGCGAACGGTGCCTGGAGGCCGGCCTGAACTGGGAGGCCGTGCAGGCGGTGCGCGCGCGAATGGCCTCGGCACGGCCCGGCCAGGCGCAGGCAACCGTGCATGCCCTGCTCGTCTATCTGGCGTGGTGGCGCCGCAGCCGGGAACACGCTTCCTGAGCGGCCGCTACCTTCGCCGTCCGCACGCCCATGCCCCGCGTTCTCCGCATCATCAACCGTTTCAACCTCGGGGGGCCCACCCACAACGCGGCGTACCTCACCCGCTACCTGCCCGACCGGTACGAGACCCTGCTGGTGGGCGGCAGCCAGGAGGCCACCGAGGAGGGCAGCCACCACATCCTGCACGCCCTGGGGGTGGAGGCCCGGATCCTGCCCGAGCTGCAGCGCGAAGTGGCCCCCTGGCGTGATCGCGGCGCCTACCGGCGCATCAAGCAGCTGATCCGCGAGTTCAAGCCCGACATCGTGCACACCCATGCCGCCAAGGCGGGTGCCGTGGGCCGCATGGCCGCCGCCGAACTGGGTGTGAAGGCCATCGTGCACACCTTCCACGGCCACGTGTTCCACAGCTATTTCGGGCCGGTGCGCACCGCGATGTACAAGAACATCGAGCGCTTCCTGGCCCGCCGTTCCAGCCGCATCATCGCCATCAGCGAACGGCAGAAGCAGGAACTGGTGGATGAGCACCGCATCTGCCCGGGCGACAAGGTGAGCGTGATCCCCCTGGGCTTCGACCTGAGCCGCTTCCGCGAGGACCGGGCGCACAAGCGGGCCTTCTTCCGCAAGGTGTACGGGGTGGCCGACGACGAGATCGCCATCGCCATCGTGGGCCGCCTGGTGCCCATCAAGAACCACGACCTCTTCCTGGAGGCCATCGCCGCCGTGGCCCGCCGCACGCAGCGCCGGGTGCGCGCTTTCATCGTGGGCGACGGCGAGGAGCGCGAGCGCCTGGAGGCCCGGGCCCGCGAGTTGGGCCTGAGCCTTGCGGCAGGCCCCCGGTTCAACGGCCACGGCTTCGGCCACGGCGCCACCGGCGAAGCCATGGTGCCCCGGGCCACCCTCACCTTCACCTCGTGGATCAAGGAGGTGGACATCGTTTACGCCGGTGCCGACCTGGTGGTGCTCACCTCGCTGAACGAGGGCACGCCGGTGAGCCTCATCGAAGCCCAGGCCTCGGACCGTGCGGTGGTGACCACCCAGGTGGGCGGGGTGGAGAACGTCGTGCAGCGCGACCGCTCGGCGCTGCTGTGCCCCCCGGGCGACCTGGCGGCCATGACCGAGGCGATCCTGCGCGTGGTGGAGGACGATGCGCTGCGGGACCACATGGGCGGGCAGGGCTGGGACTTCGTGCGCCAGCGCTACCACTTCACCCGCCTGGTGGACGATACCGCCCGCCTTTACGACGCCCTGCTGAACTGACCCCGGAACGCTACTTTTGCGCGATGCGAACGGCTCGGCTTGCGCCCCTGGTGGCGGTGGCGATGGTGGTGTTGATGGGCGGTGGATGCACGATCAACCGGGACATCATGTTCCGCACGCCGATGGGTTATGCGTTCGACTCGCTGCCCGATTCGGTGGACCTGGCGTTCAAGATCCAGCCCAACGACTACCTGCAGTTCCGCCTCTTCGCCAACGACGGCTTCAAGATGATCGACATGGTGTCCATGGGCACCGGGGCCGACAACGCGCGCAACCTGCAGCGCCTGCAGTTCAACTACCTGGTGGAGCCCGACGGCAAGGTGAAGATGCCCCTGCTGGGCCGCGTGGACCTCTCGGGCAAGACCCTGCGCGAGGCGGAAGTGTGGCTCGAGGAGCGCTACACCCAGTTCTACAACCGGCCCTTCGTGCAGCTGAGCGTGACCAACCGGCGCGTGGTGGTCTTCCCCGGCGGGGGCGGCGACGCGGTGGTGGTGCCCCTGGAAAATGCCAACACCACCCTGCTGGAGGTGCTCGCCACCGCACGCGGCGTGGCCAAGCGCGGCAACGCCCACAAGGTGAAGGTCTTCCGGCGCGAGCCGGGCGGCCGCCGCAAGGTGTTCCAGTTCGACCTGTCCGACATCGAGGGCCTGAAATACGCCGACATGGTGATGTTCTCCGACGACGTGGTGTACGTGGAGCCCAACCCGGAGCTGGTGCGCGAGGTGCTCGCCGACATCACCCCGGTCATCACCCTGCTCACCAGCGTGGTCCTCGTGATCGGCATCATCCGGGGCTTCCAATAGCGGCAGCATGCTGAGCGAGGACGTCAGTCAACGCAACATCACCCTCGACAGCTATCGGGAGCGGATCACGAACTTCAGCAACGAGTTCGACCTCGGGCTGTTCCTGTACATCATCCGGCGTTCCACCGTCTGGATCATGCTCTGCATCCTGCTCTCGGGTGCGGCCGCCTACCTCTACCTGCGCTACACGGCCCCCATCTTCAAGAGCGGGGCCGTGCTGCAGATCCGCGAGAGCAACAACGCCCAGCTGGTGCTGGAGATGAACCAGTTCGTGGAGGACAAGAACCTGCTGGCCGACGTGGAGCTGCTGCGTTCCAAGTTCTTCATCGACAAGGTGCTGCGCAAGATCCCCCTGGAGGTGAGCTACTTCTACAAGGGCCAGATCCTCACCAACGAGATGTACACGGGCACCTTCTTCCGCATCGAGGATGTGGAGGTGCTCGACCCGCGGGTGCGCGACGTGCCGGTCTACATCGAACTGGACACCGAGGGCAAGGCCACCCTCTCCTACACCGTGGCCGGCCAGCCCCTCACGCTCACCTTCGACCTCAACGAGCGGGTGACGACCCCCCATTTCCGGTGCAGCGTGTGGGTGGACGAGGTGGCCATGCGCGAACGCATGGAGGCCGACGGCTCCACCTACTTCCGCATCAACAGCCCGGCCAGCCTGGTGGCCCAGTACTCCAAGCAGATCGACGCCCGGATCCTGGACAACGATGCCCGCACCGTGGCCATCGACTGCCGCGACAACAACCCCACCCTGGCCCGCGACCTGGCCGAGGCCATGGCCGAGACCTACATCGGCTACGACGTGGAGCGCATGCGCGAGAGCGCCGAGAGCATCCTGCGGTTCATCGAGTCGCAGAAGGACACCGTGTTCGACAAGCTGCGCGAATCGGAGTACCGCATGCAGGCCTTCAAGATGGAGAACAAGGTGTCGGACATGAGCGAGCTGACGCCCATCTACCTGAACCGCGTGCGGGAGTACGAGGACCGCATCCTGGAGGTGCGGGTGGAGCTGGACCTGCTGGCCGCCATCGAGCAGTCCACCGACAAGGCCCTGGGCGACATCGACGTGTACAACCTGATGCCCCTGCTGGTGGGCACCACCTACGAGCGGTCCCTGACCACCATGATCGAATCGCTCCAGAAACTGCTGCTGGAGCGGGAGGAGCTTTTCCTGGAGGCCACCCCGATGAACCAGGCGGTGCGCGACGTGGAGCACCGCATCGAGGTGCAGAAGGGCCTGGTGGTGAACAGCATCCGCAGCCTCCGTTCACGCCTCTCGGAAAAGGTGAAGGAGTATGAGGACATCATCCTCCAGCACGAGGCGCGTTTCCTCACCCTTCCGGAGAAGGAGCTGGAGTTCGCACGGATCGACCGCCTGTTCCAGATCAATGAGAAGTACTACACCCTGCTGCTGGAGAAGGACATCGAGTACCGCATCAGCCGGGCCGGCTTCGTGCCCGACAACAAGGTGCTGGAGCGCCCGGTGATCCCCACGGTGCCCATGGCGCCCAACCGCAACCTGGTGATCTTCTCCTACCTGCTCACCGGCCTGGTGGTGAGCTTCCTGATCGTGCTGGTGCGCTACGTGCTGCACGACAACATCACCTCGCTGAACGACATCGCCAAGACCTCCAGCGCCTCCATCGGCATCCTGGGCATGATCCCCAAGTACAAGAAGGAGATCCCCATCAGCCAGCTGCTGGTGGACAAGAACCCCAAGAGCCTCATCGCCGAGAGCTTCCGCACGGTGCGCACGAACATGCAGTTCGTGGACAACACCCCGGGGCCGAAGCTCATCGCCATCACCAGCACCATCAGCGGCGAGGGCAAGACCTTCGTGGCCATCAACCTCGCCGGCATCATCGCCTTCAGCGGAAAGCGCGTCATCGTGCTCGACCTCGACATGCGCAAGCCCAAGATCCACCTGGGCTTCGGGGTGGACAACGTGCGCGGCATGAGCACCCTGCTCATCAACAAGGACACCCTTGAGAACTGCATCCAGCAGAGCGCCCTGCCCAACCTTCACTTCATCACCGCCGGGCCCATCCCGCCCAACCCCTCCGAGCTGGTGATCAGCGAGCGCATGAACCTGATCCTCGAGGAGCTCAAGCATCAGTACGATGTGATCCTGATCGACAACCCGCCCGTGGGCCTGGTCACCGACGGCATCGCCATGATCCAGCGTGCGGACTACCCGATCTACATCTTCCGCTCGGATTACAGCAAGAAGGCCTTCATCCACAACGTGGACCGCCTGATCAACGAGAACCGCATCACCCGCATCACCACCATCCTGAACGGCGTGGACATCGACCGCAACAAGTACGGCTACAACTACGGCTACGGCTATGGCTACGGCTACGGCTACGGCCATGGCTACGGCACGGGCTACGGCTACTACGAGGACCGCAGCGGGCAGAAGGGCGGCAAGGGCGGGCGTCGCCGGGGGCTGCTGAGCAAACTCACGGGAAGGGCCTGATGCGGATCGACACCACTCCCCTCGCCGGCCTGCTGGTGCTGCGCCCCACGGTGCACCGCGACGACCGCGGGCACTTCCTGGAAAGCTTCAACCACCGGGCCTTCGTCGCGGCCACGGGCCGGGAGGTCCGCTTCGTGCAGGACAACGAATCGCTGTCGCACCGCAACGTGCTGCGCGGCCTGCACCTGCAGGCGGGGGCCTCGGCCCAGGCCAAGCTGGTGCGCGTGGCGCGCGGCGCCGTGCTGGACGTGTGCGTGGACCTGCGCGCCGGCAGCCCCACCCTGGGCCGGCACTTCAGCATCCGCCTCGACGGCCGCGAGCCCGTGCTGCTGTTCATCCCCGAAGGCTTCGCCCACGGCCTGGCGGTGCTGGAGGACGACACCCTGTTCCAGTACAAATGCTCGCAGTACTGGGACCCCGCCGCCGAGCGGACCCTGCTGTGGAACGACCCCGAGCTCGGCATCGACTGGGGGCTCACCGACCCGGTGGTGAACGCCAAGGACCGCGGCGGCCTCCGCCTGCGCGACCTGCTGCCCACCCTGCACTGACCCCGGCGCATGTACACCCCGGCACAGCTCTTCCTGATCTACTCCGGCCTGTTCTTCGCCGCGGTGCTGTTCTCGCTGCTGATCAACTCGCTGTTCATGCGCTTCGCCCGCACGCTGGGCTCGCGCGAGCACAACACGGACCTGGTGCGCTGGAGCGCCACCCACAAGCCCGCCTTCGGCGGCATCGCCTTCTTCATCGTCTTCCTGGGCGCCTTCTCGGTGAACGGCGCCCTGTTCCCCTCCACCGACCCCCTCTGGCGGCCCGCCCTGCTGGGCCTGATCGGCGCCACCTCCCTGGGCTTCCTGCTGGGCCTGGCCGACGACGCGTACAACACCCGGCCCGTGCTCAAGTTCCTGGCCCAGGTGGGCTGCGCGGCCCTGCTCATCGCCTCGGGCAACGGCATCCGCCTCTTCGCCGCCCCCTGGGCCAACGTCCTGCTCACCGTGGTGTGGGTGGTGGGCATCATGAACTCCATCAACATGCTGGACAACATGGACGCCATCACCACGCTGGTCTCCATTTTCATCCTGGCCAACGGCCTGATGGTCCACCTCATGCTGGGGCCCGTGGAGGGCGTGCACCTGGTGCTCCTGGTGTGCACCATCGCCGCCCTGGCGGGCTTCCTGTTCTACAACTGGAATCCGAGCCGCATGTTCATGGGCGACACCGGCAGCCAGTTCCTAGGCGTTTACCTGGCCTATGTGGGCATCAGCTGCTTCTGGAACGCACCGGCACCACGCACCGGGGCCATCGAGCACTGGCGGCAGGCGGTGATGACCCTGGTGGTCTTCCTGCTGCCGATCGTGGACACCACCACCGTGACCATCAACCGCATCGCACGCGGCCGCAGCCCCTTCGTGGGGGGGCGCGACCACACCACCCACCACCTGAGCTACCTGGGCCTGAGCGATGCGCAGGTGGCCCTGGTCTTCGGCGCCCTCGGCGCCCTCAGCCTCTTCCTTAACTTTGCCGTGCTGCGTTTCGTGGGCGTGTGGCGGAACCTTCACACGGCGATCTTCGTTCTGTACGCCGTTGCGGTCTTCGCGCTCCTCTACCTGCCCACCCGCCGTAAGCGTCCCGCAACACCCGACCATGCCCGTTGAGACCCGCTCCCCGCTCGTGCACGCCCTGCGCATCGCCGGCGCAGGCACGGCCCTGCTCGCCGGGGTGCTGGCCGCCAACCTGCTCACCTACGCGGTGACCGAGGAGCACAGCGACGTGGACCACCAGCGGCATTTCAACGACAGCTACCGGATCTTCTCCCTCACCCTGCCCCACGCCGTGGACCTATGCGGGGAGCGCGTGCCCCTGGAAAAGCTCGACGTGCGCGAACGCCTGGACCGCGAACTGCTGGTGAACACCTACTGGCAAAGCAACTCCATCCTGGCGCACAAACGTGCGGCCCGGTGGTTCCCCCTGATCGAACAGGTGCTCCGCGAGGAGGGCGTGCCCGAGGACCTGAAGTACATCGCGCTCATCGAGAGCGGATTCACCACCGCGGTGAGCCCCATGGGCGCGGCGGGCTTCTGGCAGTTCATGAAGGAGACCGCCACGCGTCATGGCCTGGAGGTGAACGCCGAGGTGGACGAGCGCTACCACGTGGCCAGGAGCACGCGCGCCGCGGCCCGGTACCTCAAGGAGGCTTACGCCCGGTACGGCACATGGGCCATGGCCATGGCCTCCTACAACCTGGGCATCGCAGGGCTCGACAAACAGATCGGACGGCAGAAGGCCACCGATTATTACGACCTGCTGCTGCCCGAGGAGACCTCCCGTTACGTCTTCCGCGCCCTGGCCATGAAGGAGATCATGGCCGACCCCGGCCGCTACGGCTTCCACATCCGCAGCAAGGACCTCTATGCCCCCTACCGTGTGCGCACCGTCAACGTCGACGGTCCGGTGGGCGACCTGGCCGCCTTCGCCGCCGAACAGGGCACCTCGTACAAGGTGCTCAAGCTCCTTAACCCCTGGCTGCGGGAGACCCGCCTGACCAATTCCGCGGGCCGGCGCTACGAGCTGCTGCTGCCCGCCGCCGACTTCGATGCCGCGGACGGTGCCCAGGACGATTGACGCGGCCGCCCCCGCCGCCCCCGACACAGCCCCGGCCGGTGACAGCGTCATCGAGGTGCTCGGGGCCCGTGTGCACAACCTGAAGAACGTCGACGTGGCCATTCCGCGCGACCGCCTCGTGGTGATCACCGGGCTGAGCGGCAGCGGCAAGAGCAGCCTGGCCTTCGACACCCTGCACGCCGAGGGACAGCGCCGCTACATCGAGACCTTCAACGCCTACGCCCGCCAGTTCCTCGGCGGCATCGAACGGCCCGACGTGGACCTGATCACCGGCCTGAGCCCCGTGATCGCCATCGAGCAGAAGACCATCAGCCGCAACCCACGCAGCACCGTGGGCACCGTCACGGAGATCTACGACCTGCTGCGCCTGCTGTACGCCCGCGTCGCCGACGCCTACTCCCACGTGACCGGCGAGCGCATGGTGCGCTACACCGACGCACGGATCCTGGAACTGCTCCTGGAGGAGCACGGCGGGCAGGAACTGCTGATCCTGGCACCCGCGGTGCGGGGCCGCAAAGGGCATTACAAGGAGCTCTTCGAACAGTTCCTGCGCATGGGCTTCCTGCGCGCCCGCGTGGACGGCAAGGTCATCGACCTCACCACCCGCCCGCGCCTGGACCGCTACAAGGTGCACGACATCGAAGTGGTGGTGGACCGGCTGAAGGTGCCCGGCAAGGCGGCCTCCACGGCGGCGCGCAAACGCCTCACCGATGCATGCGACCTGGCCCTCAAGGTGGGCAAGGGCAACCTGATGGCCCTGCCGGTGGACGGCGGGCAGCCGCGCTACCTGAGCCGCCACCTCATGTGCCCCACCAGCGGCATCGCCTATGAGGAGCCCGAGCCCAACCTGTTCAGCTTCAACAGCCCCTACGGTGCCTGCCCGCGCTGCAGCGGCCTGGGGCAGGTGGCCGATGTGGCGTTGACCAAGATCATCCCCGACCGCAGCAAGAGCATCCGCCGCGGGGCCGTGCTGCCGCTGGGCAGCTACAAGAGCTCCTGGGTGTTCCGCCAGGTGGAGGCCGTGCTCTCGGCCTTCGGTCACGACCTCGACACCCCCGTGGACGAAATGGGCGACCAGGTCGTGGCCGCCCTGCTCAACGGGCTGGACGAGCCCCTGCGCGTGGCCAGTCAGGCCGGGCTCAGCGACCGCACCGTGCAGTTCGAGGGCCTCATCCCCTACATCCTGGAACAGGCCCGCGACGGCGGTGCCCAGGCGCGCAAATGGGCGGGCCAGTTCACCCACATGGTGAGCTGCCCCGAATGCCAGGGCACACGCCTCAAGCGCATCGCGCTCCACTTCCGGATCGACGGCCTCAACATCCACCAGCTGGCCACCCTGCCGCTGGACCGCCTGCATGCCCACACCGAAGGCCTGCTCGACCGCCTCGGGGAACGCCAGGCCCTGATCGCCCGCGATGTGGTGAAGGAGATCACCGCACGCACACGCTTCCTGCTCGATGTGGGCCTGGAGTACCTGACCTTGGACCGCAGCGCGCGCACCCTGAGCGGTGGTGAGGCCCAGCGCATCCGCCTGGCCACGCAGATCGGCAGCCAGCTCACCGGAGTGCTCTACATCCTGGATGAGCCCAGCATCGGCCTGCACCAGCGCGACGACCACCGCCTGATCGCCAGCCTGCGCCAACTGCGCGACGGTGGCAATAGTGTGATCGTGGTGGAGCACGACAAAGAGATGATGACCAGCGCGGACCACCTGATCGACATCGGTCCGGGGGCCGGGGAGCACGGCGGCCGCATCGTCGCACAAGGCACACCGGACCAGGTGCGGCAGGCCGACAGCCTCACCGGCCGCTACCTCCGCCACGAGCTCGCCATCCCCGTGCCGCGCCAGCGGCGTGCGGGCAACGGTCACCGCCTCTCGCTGCTGGGTGCCACCGGCCACAACCTGAAGGACGTGGACCTGGTGCTGCCGCTGGGCACCTTCATCTGCGTCACCGGTGTGAGCGGCAGTGGCAAGAGCACGCTGGTGGGCGACACCCTGTACCCCATGCTGGCCCGCCACTTCCACCGGGCCGACCTGCGCCCGCTCCCCCACCGCAAGGTGGACGGCCTGGGCTGGCTGGACAAGGTGATCGAGGTGGACCAGAGCCCCATCGGCCGCACGCCGCGCAGCAACCCCGCCACATACACCGGTCTGTTCGACCACATCCGCGAGCTCTTCGCGCAGCTCCCGGGCGCCAAGGTGCGCGGGTACAAGGCGGGGCGCTTCAGCTTCAACACCGCGGGAGGCCGCTGTGAAACATGCAAGGGCGCCGGCGTGCGCACCATCGCCATGAACTTCCTGCCCGATGTGGACGTGCCCTGCGAGACCTGCCGCGGCAAGCGCTACGACCGGGAGACCCTGGAGGTGCGCTTCAAAGGCCGCAGCATCGCCGATGTGCTCGACCTGAGCGTGGAGGAAGCCCTGGACCTGTTCGCCGACCTGCCCCAGCTGGCCAACAAGCTGCGCACCCTGATGGACGTCGGTCTGGGCTACGTGCGCCTGGGGCAGAGCAGCACCACCCTCAGCGGCGGCGAGGCCCAACGCATCAAGCTCGCCAGCGAGCTGGGCCGTCGCGGCACCGGCAGCACCCTTTACATCCTGGACGAGCCCACCACCGGCCTGCACTTCGAGGACGTGCGACAGCTGATCGCCGTGCTCGACCGCCTGGTGGACCAGGGCAACACGGTGCTCGTCGTGGAGCACAACATGGACATCATCAAGGTGGCCGACCATGTGATCGACATGGGCCCCGAAGGCGGCGACGGCGGCGGCCGCATCGTGGCCCGCGGCACGCCCGAGGAGGTCGTGCGCATGGGGCGCGGCCACACCGCCACCTACCTCAGCAACGAACTGCGATGAAGCGCAAGACCAGGCCGGCCACCCCGGCGCACAGCCCACAGGACGAAAGCGAACGCCGCATCCGCAAGGCCTTCAAGCGGAAGGGCTGGAGCGAGGTGAAGGCCAACGACAGCTGGGCCATCTTCAAGATCATGAGCGAGTTCGTGGAGGGCTTCGAGGCCATGCAGCGCATCCGCCCCTGCGTGAGCATCTTCGGCAGCGCCCGCACCGCCCCCGAGCGCGAGGAATACCGGCTCGCCGAAGAGGTCGCCTACCTGCTCACCGGCCATGGCTACGGCGTGATCACCGGCGGTGGCCCCGGCATCATGGAGGCCGCCAACAAAGGCGCCCAGCGCGGCGGCGGCACCAGTGTGGGCCTCAACATCGAACTGCCCTTCGAGCAGGCCCCCAATCCGTACATCGACAAGGAGAAGAGCCTGCACTTCGACTATTTCTTCGTGCGCAAGGTGATGTTCACCAAGTACTCCCAGGGCTTCATCGTGCTGCCCGGAGGTTTCGGCACGCTCGACGAGCTCTTCGAGGCCCTCACCCTCATCCAGACCCAGAAGATCGGCCGCTTCCCCATCATCCTGGTCGGAAGCAACTACTGGAAGGGCCTGCTGGACTGGGTGAAGCACACCATGGGTGAACGCAACGCCTACATCAATCCCACCGACCTGGACCTGATCAACGTGGTGGACACCGCGCAGCAGGCCGTGGACGCCATCGATGCCTTCTACAGCAGGTACCTGCTGAAGCCGAACTTCTGACGGCCGGCCCTTCTCAACACGGCGCTGTTCGCAATGAGGCCCGCTCCGGCCTCAGGCCCCGCACGGCCTCCCGGTAGTTTTGCTCAGGCCCACCGAAGGGCCGTGCAAACCGTTCCGGAACCATGGCCCAACTGCTCGTCCTCGTTGACCTTATCGGCGTCCTCCTCCTCGAACTCCTGTTCCTCGCCGACATCAGGATCACCCAGGACGCACCGGCCACGGTGATGCCGGGCAGTGAGACCAAGGTGACGGTGACCGTGGAGAAGGGCGACCTGAGCGGGTTCGCCAAGCTGCAGATCGACCTGCCCGAGGGCTTCACCTGCACGGCCATCGAGACCAAGGGGGCCTCTTTCACCTTCAGCGATCAGAAGGCCAAGTTCATCTGGATGGCCCTGCCCGCGCAGCCCTCCTTCAAGGTGTCCTACAACCTGGTGGCCTCGGCCACCGCCGCCGGCCAGATGCCCATCAACGGCCGCTTCAGCTACATCCTGGACAACGAGCGCCGCACCTACGACCTGGCCACCACCACCGTCACCGTGATGGGCGATCCGGCCGTGGCCGCCGCCACCCCGGCACCTGCCGCACCTGCGGCGCCTGCCATCGACCCGTCCAACGACGTGGTGTCCGCCTCGGGGGCCGCCCCGGTGGCCGCCGCCGTCCCGCCCCCCGTGCCCGCCACGCCCGGTCAGGGCCCCGGCGGTGTGACCGTGGAACGCAAGGTGACCCTGGTCTCGGCCAGCGAGCTCCTGGTGGAGGTGCGGATCCAGAAGGGCGACATCCGTGGCTTCGGCAAGCTTCAGGAGAACCTGCCGCCGGGGTTCACGCCCATGGAGAAGAACAGTGCACAGGCCATCTTCACCACCCAGGACCGCATCGTCAAGTTCGTATGGCTGAACCTGCCGGCCGAGCCCGAGCTGAAGGTGGCCTACAAGCTCCGCGCCAACGGCCTGCCCGATGGCGACTATTCGGTGGCCGGCGAGTTCGGCTACCTGCTGAACGATGAGACCCAGCGGGTCCCCTTGGGCGTCTCCACCTTCACCATCGGCAACATGGCCTTCAGCGCCCTGCAACAAGACCAGGCCAAGCTGGACCCCACCGAAGCCAAGGACACGAACATCGCCCTGCCCGAGAAGGTGGAGACCACGGACGCCGCCCGGGCGACCGACACGGAGACCCGGCCGGTCGCCACACGGCCCGACCCCTCCAAGGGAGTGCCCGCTCCGGAGAAAGGCATCGCCTACAAGGTGCAGATCACCGCAGCGCACCGCGAGGTGGGGCGGGAGTATTTCGCGGGCCGCCATCGTTTCCACGAGCCTTTCAGCATCGAGCGCCACGAAGGGTGGATCAAGTACACCACCGGCTCCTTCGGCCAGTACCGCGATGCCCGCGACAAGCGTACCGCGCTTGTGGCCGCCGGCCACGAACTGCCCGGTCCCTTCGTCACCGCCTACAACAACGGGGTGCGCATCACCGTGCAGGAGGCGCTGATGCTCTCCGGCCAAAGCTGGGTCCAATAGGCCGGGAAGCCTATCTTTCCCCGCAATGCCGCCCAAGCCCAGCCACCGGCCCGTACTGCGCACCCTGTGCGCCGCGGTGCTCGGCGGTTTGCTGGGCATGCCCGTGGACAGCACGGCGCAGGAGGTCGACAGCACCCGTCACGGTTTCCGCCCCACCTTCGGCCTGGGCGTGGGCATGTTCGCCTTCCTGGGCGATATCGGCGACCACCAGCGGAACTACAGCCCGCTGCTGACACGCGTGGGCTATGAACTGCGCGTGGGCACCCCGCTCACCCCCTGGTTGGACGTGGGCCTCTATGCCTTGCACGGCCGCGTGGGCGCCAACGAGCGCAGCTTGGTGCGCAACCTCAACTTCGAATCGCGCGTCACCACGGGCGGGTTCCAGTTCACCTACAACTTCCACCAGCTGCTCAACCCCGGCCGGCGCGTGGAGCCCTACCTCTCCGTGGGGTTCGAGGCCGTGGAGTTCCTCAGCAAGACCGACCGTCTGGACGCCGAGGGGCGACCCTACCACTACTGGAGCGACGGCACCATCCGCGACCGGGCCGAGAACGACCCGCTTGCCGGCGACGCCGTGCACCTGCAACGCGACTACAGCTACGAGAGCGACATCCGCGAGCTGGACCTGGACGGCTTCGGCAAATACCCGGAGCTCACCTGGGCCGTGCCCGTGGGCATCGGCGCCCGCATGCACCTGGGCGGCCGCTTCGACCTGCGCATCGGCACCACCATGCACTTCACCACCACCGACCTCATCGACGGGGTGACGGTGGACAGCCGGGAGGAACGTCAGGGCGACGCCCGCATGGACCGTTTCCTCTTCAGCTCCTTCTGCCTGAGCTACGGCATCGGGCAACGGAAGGCGCGCGACAAGGAGGGTCCCACCCTGTCGCCCGAGGAGATGGACCTGGTGGCGCTGGCCGACGACGAGGACGGCGACGGCGTCACCGACTGGAACGACCAGTGCCCGGGTACGCCTGCCGGTGCCGCCGTGGATGCCCACGGCTGCCCGCTCGACGGTGACGGCGACGGGGTGCCCGACCATCGCGACCTGGAACCCGCCACCGCCGCCGGGGCCCCGGTGGACGCCGACGGCGTGACCCTGACGGACGAGGCCCTGTTGAAGGCCTGGCTCAACTACAAGGACTCCGCCAACGTGAACATGGTGCACTCACGTGCGGAATCCTTCGGACCGCGTGGCCGCAGTACCGCGGCGGCCAAACGACGCACCTACGTGGTGAAGGTGGGCGAGCAGCTGGAAGGCATCCCCGATGAACTCATCCAGCGGATCCTGAGCATTCCCGACGTACGCACGCTCGAGAAGGGCGACACCACCTTCTTCGTGGTGGGCAACTACGACGCGCTGCCCGAGGCGCTGCGGCGCCAGTTGGCCTTGAGCGGCAAGGGTATCGACGGCCGGGTGATGGCCGAGGAGGACGGCCGGTTGATCGACATCGACGAGGAAGTGCGTCGGGCCACGCCAGGCACCGCGAGCCAGGGCGGCACGGCCCCGACCGATGCGGTGGTGGTAAGGGTGCAGCTGGGCGCCTTCCGCAACAAGCTCGCGAAGAACATCTTCACCGGCATCGCCGACCTGGTGGTGATCGAAGGCGACGACGGCCTGACCCGCTATTACACCGGCAGCTTCACGGACGTGAACCCGGCGGCGAAGCACAAGGTGGACATGCTGATGAAGGGCTTCAAGGGCGCCTTCCTCGTGGCCTTCCGGAACGGTCGTCGCGTGAGCCTCAAGGAGGCCGGCGCACGCCTCACCGGTCCGGAGGACCTGCGCAGCACCCCCGTCGGCGGCATCGACAAGAGCCTCATCCGCTACCGCGTGCAGGTGGGCACCTTCGCGGGCAACGTGCCCATGGACATCATGGACAAGTACATCGAGGTGGGCGACGTGACGCCGGTGCCGAGCGTGGATGCCGTGCGCTACTACCACGGTGCCTTCCGCACCCGCGCCGAGGCCGATGCGGCCAGGGAACGCCTGAAGGCCATGGGCCTCTCGGACGCCTTCACCGTGGGTGCCTTGGGCGACCGGATCATCGCCGCCGACGAGGCCGACCGCCTGCTGGCGGAGCCCTGAGCAGCGCAATTGTGCGCGCGGCTTCCCCGTTGCACGGGGACGAGTACCTTTTGCCTCCCATTCCCACCCCATGATCCGGACCTGGCCCCTGGCCCTCGGCACCGCACTCCTTTTGGTGGCCTGCGGCCGCACCGCCCTCCCCAAGCCCGATCCGGCCTTCGCCCCCTACATCACCGCTTTCACCGCAGGACCGGTCTCCGCCGCTTCCCCGGTGCTGGTGCGCCTCGCCGAGGGGCTGACGCTGACCGACACGGGTGCGGCCAAGCTCGCGACCCTCTTTGAACTGGATCCCGCGGTGGAAGGCACGGTGCGCTGGCACGATGCCCGCACGCTGGCCTTCGTGCCCAAGGAGCCCCTGGCCCAGGGCCGGGACCACGCGGTCACCTTCCACCTGGGCGCCATCGTCGCCGTGCCCGATCCCCTGGCCCGTTTCCGCTTCGGTTTCCACACCCTGGAACAACACCTGGCGGTGGACCTGGCGGACCTGGCCCCGCTCGAGGCCGGAGATGCGCGCTTCAACAGCGTCACCTGGCAGGTGACCACCGCGGACCAGGTACGTTCCGAACGACTGGTGCAGTGTTTCCAAGCCCGACAGGACGGGCGTGCGGTGAAGGTGCGCATCACCGGCACCGGCGATGGGCTGCACCACGAGCTCACTGCGGACAGCGTGGCGCGCGGGCCGGGCAGCACCACCTTGGAACTGGACTGGAACGGTGAGGCCATCGGCAGCGCCGACGAAGGACGCACCGCCCTCGCCCTGCCGCCGACCGGACGGATGCAGCTGATCCACGCCCGTGCGGTGCAGGACGGCGAGCAGCAGGTGCGCCTGCTGTTCTCCGAACCACCGGACCCCGCCCAGGAGACCGCCGGCCTGGCCGGCATCACCGCCGAAGCCCCCGCGCGGATCGCCGTGGCAGGCAATACGTTGGTGATCCACCCGCCCGGTCCCATGCACGGTGAGGCCGATGTCTTCGCCGCCTCAGGCCTGCGCACGGCAGCAGGGGTCACCCTGCTCCGGGACACCACGGTGCGCATCCGCTTCCCCGAACCCGGGCCTGCGGTGCGCTTCACCGGGGATGGGGTGGTGCTGCCCACCACAGGAGGGCGCAAGCTGCCCTTCGAGGCCGTCAACCTGCGCGCGGTGACCGTCCGCATCATCCGCATCCATGCGGACAACATCCCGCAATTCCTGCAGGTGAACGACCTGACCGGTGGCGAGGAACTGGCCCGGGTGGGACGGCTGGTGGCCGAACAGGATGTGCCGCTGGTGGCCACCGATGCGCCCGACCCGGGCACCTGGAACCGCTACTTCCTGGACCTCGACCGCCTGGTCGCCGCAGAGCCGGGCGCCATTCACCGCGTGGAGCTCGGCTTCCGGCAGGACCAGTCCGTGTTCCCCTGCGGGGACAACACCACTCCGGGCCCTGAGCAATGGATGAGCGGACGCACCGCACCGCCGCCCCTGGACGACAGCGCCTTCGACCGCGTGGGTTATTACTACTACGACGAGGACCCGTGGTACGCCGATGACTACGACCATGAACAGCGCGACAACCCCTGCTCGGCGAGCTACTACGGACGCCGGCGCAAGGTTTCGCGCAACGTGCTCTCCAGCGACCTGGGCCTGCTGGCCAAGCGCGATGCCGCCGGGGCGCTGCACGTGGTGGTGAGCGACCTGCGCACCGGTATGGCGGTCTCCGGCGCCACGGTCGATGTGCTCGACCCCCAACTGCGCGACCTGGGCCACCTGACCACCGATGGGCAGGGCATCGCCGTGCTGAAGGAACCGGCGCGCACCCCCTTCCTGGTGGTGGCCCGCACCCAGGAGCAGCGCGGTTACCTGCGCGTGGACGACGGGTCCGCGTTGGACCTGAGCGCTTTCGACGTGGGCGGGGACGCCCTCCCCGAAGGGCTCAAAGGTTTCCTCTATGGCGAACGCGGCGTGTGGCGCCCCGGTGATACGCTCCACCTGGCCTTCATCCTGCACGACCGGGAGAAGCGGCTGCCCGCGGACCACCCCGTGGTGTTCGAGCTGGTGGACCCCCGCGGCCGGGTGACGCACCGCGCGGTGCGCCGGCAGGCCACGGGCGACCAGTACGCCTTTCCGTGCACCACGGCGCCGGACGCCCCCACGGGCACCTGGCTGGGCCGTGTTACGGTGGGCGATGCCACCTTCCATCGCAACCTGCGCATCGAGACGGTGAAACCCAACCGCATGCGCATCACCCTCGACCTGGGTGCAGGCCCGCTCACCGCCGACCAGCTGCCACGCGCCACCCGGCTGCAAGCCACCTGGCTGCACGGCGCGCCGGCCGCCCATGCACCGACCACGGTCTCCGTGGGCATGGCCGCTGCGGAGTTCCGGCCCAAGGGGTACGACGGGTTCGTGTTCGACGACCTGGGCCATGGGACCATCGACGGCGAAACGGTGGTCTTCGAAGGCCGCACCGACGCCCAGGGCCTGGCCCTCTTCCCGTTCGACCTGAAACCCGTCCCCGGCGCACCGGCGGCCCTGCGGCTCACGGTGATCAGCCGTGTGAGCGACCCCGGTGGGGACGCCAGCATGGATCAGCAGGAAACCATGCTCCATCCCTACCGCACCTACGCCGGGGTACGCGCCCCGGCGCCGGACGGTGCGTGGGACAACTACGTCCCCGGCCGCACCCACCGTTTCGAGCTGGTGGGCGTGGACGGCACCGGGAAGCCCGTGGCCGACCACCCCTTGAACGTGCAGGTGCTGCAGGTGGACGAAGAGCGTTGGTGGCAGGGCGCCATGGACGGACCCACGAGCGGCAGGACCGGTGAGGGGCTGCGCGAGGTCTCCTCCCAACTGGTGCGCACCGACAACCGGGGGCGGGCCGTGGCGGACATCCGCGTGGAGCCCACTGCCCGGGGCCGGCACCTGGTGCGTGTGGAAGATCCCGCCAGCGGGCATGTGGCCGTGGCCTCGGTGCACTACGGTGCAGCGGACGATGCCGGCACCGGACCAGGCAGGGACCCGGCGGCGACAAGGCTGGACCTCCGTGCCGACCGGACCACCTGCGCGCCGGGCGACGAAGTGCAGCTCACCATCCCGTCCCCGCAGCAAGGCAGCGCCATCGTGAGCCTGGAGAACGGCCACCGCGTGCTGGCCATCGAGCGGATCGCATTGAAGGAAGGCACCACCGTGCACCGCTTCAAGGTCACGGCCGCCATGCTGCCCAACATCTACGCCCATGTCACCCTGCTGCAACCCCATGGCGAGGTGGCCAACGACCTGCCCATCCGGCTCCGCGGTGTGGTGCCCATCGCCGTGGAGGACCCCGGCACCCGGTTGCAGCCGGTGATCGATGCCCCGGCGGAGATCAAGCCGGGTCGCGAGTTCACGATCACCGTGGCCGAACAGGGCGGTCGCGCGATGAACTACATGCTCTATGCGGTGGACGAGGGCCTGCTTGACCTCACGCGCTTCCGCACACCCGACCCCTGGGCCGCCATGTACGCCCGTGAGGCGCTCGGCGTGCACAGCTTCGACCTCTACGACCAGGTGATCGGCGCCTTCGGGGTGGAGGCCGGTCGTGTGCTGGCCGTCGGGGGCAGCGATGGCGGCGGCCCGATGGACCCAAGCCGCATCGGCCGGTTCAAGCCGGTGGTGCTGCATGCCGGCCCCTTGGCATTGGGCCCCGGCCAGCGGGGCACCCACCGCTTCACCATCGACAACTACGTGGGCAGCGTGCGCCTGATGGTGGTGGCCAGCCACCCTGACGGGGCCTACGGCAACGCCGAACGCACCGTACCCGTGCGCCAGCCGCTGATGGTGCTGGCCACCCTGCCCCGCGTGCTGGGGCCTGGGGAGACCGTGGACCTGCCTGTGACCGTGTTCGTGATGGACAAGGCCGCCCGCGATGTGGCGGTGAAGGTGGAGCTCTCCGGTGCGGTGACCGGCGATGGCGCCATGGAGCGCACCTTGCGTTCCGAGGGGATCGGCGAGCAGGTGCTGCGGTTCCGGCTGCGGGCGCAGGACCGCATCGGTGCCGCGCAGGTGAAGGTCAGCGCGCGCTCGGGACAAGAACGCGCCACCGCGACCATCGACATCGGTGTTCGGTCGCCCATGTTGCCGATCACCCGGTCGGAGGACGGCACGGTGTCGGCCGGTGGTCAGGTGGCCTTGGCCGTGGCCCCGGCCGGTGTGCCGGGCACCAACAGGGCGGTGGTCGAGGTCTCCGGGCTGCCACCGCTCGGCCTGGAGCGCCGCCTGGGTGAACTGCTCGGCTATCCTCACGGATGCCTGGAACAGACGGTCTCCAAGGCCTTCCCGCAGCTCTATCTCGCCGGCCTGGTGGATCTCTCTCCCGCCGCGAAGGAGGCATCCCGGGCGAACGTGATGACGGCGGTGGGCAAACTTGGCGCCTTCCAGCGGGGCGATGGCCGTTTCGCCCCATGGCCCGGTGGTGCCAGCACCGACGACTGGGCCAGCATCTATGCCGGTCACTTCCTGGTGGAGGCTGCCAAGGCGGGCCATGCCGTGCCCGGCGCCATGCGCAGTGCCTGGACAAACGCCGAACGCCGGGCCGCCCGGTCCTGGTCGCCGCAGAACGATGCCCGATCGGCCTTTGTGCAGGCTTACCGTCTGCTGGCCCTGGCGGTGGCCGGTGCCGCAGAGCCCGCCGCCATGAACCGCCTGCGGGTGCTGCCGGCGCTCGACCCCATGGCCCGCTGGACCCTGGCTGCGGCCTATGCGGAGCTGGGCCGCCCGGACGCCGCCTCCGCACTGATCACAGGCCCCCCGGCGACGCTTGCGGACTACGCGGAACTCGGCGGCACGTACGGCAGCGCCATCCGCGACGAGGCCTTGATCGCCTTGTGCCTGCTGCGCACCGGCCGCCTCGCCGAGGCCGGCCCTGTCGTCCAGCGCATCGCAAGCCGCCTCGGCAGCGACCAATGGCTCAGCACCCAGGGCACGGCCTTCGGCCTGCTGGCCGTTGCACGGTTCACAGAAGCGAACGGCCAGGCCACCGGGCTCGACCTCACGATCGACATCGACGGCAAGCCCATCACCGTCAAGAGCGCGCGGTCCATCTGGCGAACGGTCCTGGACGCCCCCGACAGCCCGCATCATGTGCAGGTGCACAACCGCGGCACCGGCATGGTCTTCACCCGCATCACGCGCACGGGCACCCCTGCCCAGGGCGTGGAGGCCGCCTCGTCCAACGGTCTTTCCATCCGAACGGTGTTCACCCGGCTGGACGGGACACCGCTGGACCCGGCGCTGCTCTCCCAAGGCACGGACATGCTGGTGAAGGTGGAGGTGGCGCATACCGGCACCGAGGCCGTGTACCCCAACCTGGCGTTGACGCAGGTGTTCCCGTCCGGTTGGGAGGTGCGCAACGCCCGCCTCGAAGGGATGGAGCATGTCCTGCCGGACAGCCCGTACAGCTACCAGGACATCCGGGACGACCGTGTGCTGACCTACTTCGACCTGGCCCGCGGGCAGCGTGCCGTGTTCCACCTGCGCCTCACGGCGGCGTATGCCGGGCGCTACCATGCCCCCGGCGCCCAGGTGGAGGCCATGTACGACGCGCGCATCCACGCGCGTGCCCAAGGGGGCACCGTGGAGGTGCTCGCGCCGGGCGCCGAACCCCGTGCGGCCCGGTGAGCGTGGCGGCGGTTGCGTAACATTGCAGGAACAAACCCCGGCCCATGAACCTTCGCCACCTCGTCCTCGGCGCCGCCTGCGCCCTCCTCAGCGTCGCCGCCCGTGCGCAGCAGCCCGTCACCGCCGCCTTCCTCGTGGGCGATGAGCGGGGCGGTCAGGTCGTGCTCTCCCAGCCTGTCGCCGTGGAGGCCGACCTCTCCAACGCGGCGGTGCTCGAACGTTTCGGCCAGCTTCCCACCACGGTGCCCGCCGGGCGCTGGCAGGTGGTGCGTGTGGCCAGCATGGAGGACGCCCAACGGTCGCGTGCCGAGATGGAGGCCAAGTACCGCAGCAGCGGCCGCAAGGTGAAGCTCCTCAAGTGATAACAGGCTTCCCCGAAGCCGGCCGGAAAGGCGCCTCAGGGCGCCTTTTCCGTTGATGCACCGAGCAGCACCACGCGGCGCGACCACCGCGCGCCATCGGGCCGGGTGAGGACCAGCGCGTAGCTGCCCGCGGGCAGGTCCGCCACGGTCAGCTCGGCGCGTCCGCGTGCCGGGACCCGCCGCACCAAGCGACCGTCCATGGCGTGGAGCGTCACCACGACATCCTCCGCGGTCCCCCACTCCACCACCAGACGATCGGAGGCGGGCACCGGGAAGAGCCGCGGCTCCCGATCCCATTGCTCGGCCAGGCCGATGGCGCACGGTGAACGCGCCCCGTCCAGCACCGGTACGCCGAGGTCCAACGGATCAAGCCATGCTTTGAGCTTCTGGGCCGCGGTGTTCGGGTTCTGTGTCCAGTGGAAGCTCATCTTCCCGTAGTAATCCGGCGCGTTGGGTCCGGAGCCCGGCAGGTTGCAGCCATCTTCCACGCAGCAGCTGGTGCCCCCGCTCAGTGTGCCGATCACACGGCCCGCGCCGTCGATCAGCGGTGCGCCCGATGATCCGGGCTCGGTGACGCCGTGCCCGTTGGCGGTGCCGGTCCACTTCACGTACCAGTGGCTGTACGGTCCGCCGGCGATCCACTGGGAAGTGAGCAGGTTCATGGCGAAGGTGCTCACCTTCTTCTCGCTCCCGGTGGGGTGATGAATGGTGACACCGCTGTTGCACGGCGCCCCGGACGCATCCCAGCCGGCCCAGTAAGGATCGAAACCGGGGGGCACCGCGTTGTAGGCCTCCAGTAACAAGAAGTCCGAACCGTTGAGGCCGCCGTCGTTGCTGTCCGCCCGGCGGTGGCAACCGGTGAGGACCTTGCTGAGATCGGCCGGTCCGGTGCCGCAACCAGTGCGCTGGTAGCCGAAGTAGAACTTGTAGTCCTGCAGGTCCGATGGCGTGGAGTTGATGCCGCAGTGCAGGGCCGTGAGAATGAAGGGCCGGCAGTCCTGTGCGGTGTTGTTCATCAGGGTGCCGGTGCACCAAAGCAGCGCCCCGTTGGCACGCACGCCCACCCGCACCACGGCATCGCGCTGGTCGGTCCAGGCCTGGCCCTCGGTGCAGTTCACATCCACCTCGCAGGCGTCGGCCTTCCACGCGGCTTCTCCGCGGTAGGTGTGGCCCAATTCGGCCACGGTGAACGCCCCCTGCGGAAGTCCCGCGTGCGCGCCGACGATCTCGACGACGCAGCAGGGGCCGGGCGCCGGCGGCAGGGCCACCCGGCCGTTGGCCGCCACCTCCTGCGCCGTGATGCTCCAAAGGACCGCCATGTTCCGGTCATCCCGCAGGAGCAAGCGCTCCCCGGGGGCGAGGCGAACATCCACCAGGAAGGGCTCCACGGCCAACGCTCCTTCGGAGCAGATCCGGGCGCTGCGCAGGTCGGTCGAACGCGAAGCAGGGTCCACGGTAAGCACCATGCCGTAGGCCGGCGGCAGGCCAAGGAGGTGCCCTGCACTGTCCATGGCGAGGGCCTCGGCCTCCACGAAGGGCAATGCGGTCACGGTGGGCATGGCGGCCTGTTCCCCGTCATCCTGGGCCTGGAGCCCGGGTCCCCAACGAACCACGGCCAGCAACATCACGGCGAAGGCCATGACCCGGGCGGGGAACTTGTGCAGCATGCCCCAAAATAGGCAGAAGCGAAGCCACCCGCCCAAAAAAGCAAGGGGCCCGTGCGGGCCCCTTGCGGATCAGAGAGCGCGCATCACCGCAGCAGGGTGATGTGGCCTTGATGTTTCACCTCGGAACCGTCGTTGCCCGTTCCGACGAACACGAAATAGTAGGTGCCCTCCGAGATGTTGGAGGCCGGCTTCCAGATCACCTTGTTGTTCGTGGTCTGCGGCGCGGTATGCACCTTGGTGCCCCACCGGTCGTAGATCGTCATTTCCACGCTCTTCCAACCGCGCAGGTCGGCATACTCGAAGGCATCGTTGTTGCCGTCGCCGTTGGGGCTGAACACGTTGGGGATGACCACGATGGGGTCGGGCAGCACGATCACCGTGTCCTGGTAGAAGCCGGTGCAGCCCTGGTCGCTCACCCCGTTGAGGGTGATGACGTACACGCCGGGCTCGTTGAAGACGTACGAAGGCTCGAACTCGGTGGAGGTGCCGGTGGTGTCGCCGAAGTTCCAGGTGAAGGACACCACGTTGCCCGAGGAAGTGTTGTCGAAGAACACATCCAGCGGCGCCACACCCTCGTTGGGCATGGGCACGAAGCTCACGTCGGCCGGCGGGTCCCAGGTGGTGGTCACCGATGCCGTCCCGTAGCAGCCCAGACCGGGGTCGCCCACGGTCACCGTGTACGTGGCCGGGGAGGTCACGGGCACCACATCGGTCACGGCGCCGTTCGGGTCGGAAAGGCCCACGGTGGGCGACCAGGTGTAGCTGAGCAGGTCCTCGTTCACCCCGGCGCAGACGCGGAAGCGCATGTTGGGGCGCTCGGTGCTCTCACCCTGGTTGAAGAAGGCCGGCGGGATCGTGTCGCACAGGTTGGCCCCATCCGTGTAGTGATAGAGCACCGAGGTGTATCCAGTGTTGGTGGCCAGCGTGGGCGAGTTCTGGCTGAAGCCGTTCGGGTAGTTGCTGAAGCAGAACTCCACGATGATGTTGGACACGCCGTCCCAGTTGAAGCCCGGGTTCAGGGCGAAGGTGTTCCAGCCGACGGTGATGGGCACATCGGTGGGGCCGAACACCGGGAAGAGGCCGGTGACGAAGCCCTGGTCGACGTTCAGCGAATCCAGGGTGGTGCAACCCATGTGGATCTGCCAGTCCGGATAGGTCGAGAGGCCGTTGACCGCCGCCACGTTGAGGGCCAGCTCGTTGATGGTACCGCCCGTGAAGCCCAGGGCGACCAGTTCGCTGGCGCGGATGAGCACTTGGTGCTTGGCGCTGTTGTACCAGTTGCCGAAGGGCGCGGGCCACGAGGTGGTGGTGCCCTGCACAGTGCCGGTGCCCAGCTCGAAGTCGGCCACGATGCCCGAGGTGCATCCGCCGAAGTTCTGGCCGCAGTACGTGGGCGGGGAGTTGTCGATCTCCACGGTGAAGGTGGTGCCCTGCCCTTCGCAGAAGGAATCATCGGCCACCGTGACGGTGAAGTCCGGCACGAAGCCGGGAAGCACCACCAGCGACAGGCTCGAATCCTGCTTCACACAACCGTCGGGGCTGGTGACCTCCACGGTGTACTCGTAGGTGCCCGGCTGGCTGTAGCCCGCGATGGGGTTGGCGATATCGTCGTCCGAGAGCCCGAGCGAAGGGCTCCATTCAAAGGTGTAGCCCGGCACACCCGGGTTGGTGGTCACGTTGATCTGGGCCGTCTCACCGAGGCACAGCGTATCGTCGCTCTGGGTGATGGCGAAGGTGAAGTCGCTCACCACGAACACGGTGACCGTATCGGAATTGATGCAGGAGCCGGCCAGGTCGCTGACGACCACATAGGTGGTGGTGCTGTTGGGGTCGGCGATGACCTCCGAGCAGAACGGCGGATCGAGGCAGATGAAGTTCTGCGGAGTGATCGGGTCGCCACCCGGCAGGATGGACCACACGAAGTTGGCCCCGCCTTCGGCCTCGATCTCGGCCACCTGCGGACCGCAGATCGTCTGGTCCGGGCCGGCCGAGGTGCGTTGCAGCACGTTCGTGTTGAAGACGTAAGTCTGGAACGCGCTGATCGGGCAGTTCTGGTCCTCCACGGTGATGGTGAACGGATAGAAGCCGTTGTTGCCCGGCTGGGCGGTCCAGCACACGGATACGGTCACCGGGTTGGTGCCCGTCCACGAAATGGTGGAGCCCGGCAGGTTCTGCTGTACGTTGCTCTCCACAGCGAGGGTGTCGCCCAGGTCCGGGTCGCTGATCACCACATCGAAGCAGAAGTTATCCGACTCGCACAGTTCGATCCCCGAACAGCTCACCTGCACGGCCGTGCCCGAGAAGTTGGTGATGCAATAGTTGGGGTCGGGCGCCTGGTTGGTGCAGGGGATCACCACGAACTGCATGTCGCGCATTACCGTGCCGATCACGTTGCCGTCCTCATCGTACTGGGTCACGATCACCACCACCACGAAGTTGCCCACCGCGTTCGGCGTGAAGGTGAGCAGGCCGGTGACCGGGTCGAGGGTGAGGCCGGTGATGGGCTCGTTGGGCGAATAGGGGAACACGTAGCCGATGGGCACACCGCCCATGTCAAGCGCCGGGCTGAGGGCATAGCTGAGGCTGTCGCCGTTGGGGTCGTACACGCCGTAGCTGTAGATCACCGGCTGGTTGAGGCACACATAGGGAATGGGCGCGCTGGTGAACACCGGCGAATCCTCGCAGGGATAATCCGCATTGTTGAAGGTGGTCTCGATGTACCCCTCCACGTTGCCGGGCTGCTGAAGGTTGACGATGGCGTCGTTGCGGCAGCACAGCGACCAGGACACGGTCCAGAAGTCGCAGGGCGGTACCGTGGCCGTGCCCGTGAAGATGTACTGCTCCAAGCCGGGCAGGTTGCCCCCGTTACAGGTGCTGTTGGGCAATTCCTCGGGGCAGAGCTGGCTGACCTCGGTGAAGCTCTCCTGCGTCACCGTCACGGTCTGGTTGCCGCAGGGGCTCTCCAAGGTCAGGTCGTAGGAGGTGCCCAGCGTGGTGCCGAAGCAGTCGCGATAGACGATCAGCGTGAATTGGTACTCCCCGTTGCCCAGGCATTCGTAGATGATCTCCCCTCCGGATACGTGGGTGGCTTTCGCCTCCTGCCAGGAGAGCGTTGCCAAAGCGGCCAGGGCCAGCAGTTTACGGTGCATTGCGGTTCGTTCAGGCGGTCGAAGATAAGGTTCCCTCGGAACATCGACGGATCTTCGGGCCCACCGTGTTCCGTAATCGATGACGGCATCCCCGCCCCGGCGGTTGTCCGGGAAGTTCCGAACATGGACGGGCCGTGCGCTCGTCGCCATCCTCGTGGGCCTGTCGGCCTGTTGGGTCTGGGGCGGCAGGCCGCTCTTCACGGCGGAACGGTCGGTGGCGTTGTTGGACCAGGAGGGACGGTTGCTGGGTGCCCGCGTCGCGGCCGATGGGCAGTGGCGGCTGGAGCCTGGGCCCACGGCGCCCGACCCGCGTTTCGCCGTCTGCCTGATCCGCTACGAGGACCGGCACTTCCGCCGGCATCCCGGCATCAACCCGGTGGCCCTGATGCGTGCGCTGTGGATCAACCTGCGGGCCGGCCGCGTGGTGAGCGGGGGCAGCACCCTCACCATGCAGGTGGCCCGGATGGTGCGCGGCGGGCCGCGCACGGTGGGCAACAAGCTCCTGGACATGGCCCTGGCGGTGGGCCTGGAGCTGCGTTACAGCAAGGACGAGCTGATGGGCCTGTATGCGGCCAACGCCCCATTCGGCGGCAACGTGGTGGGCCTGGAAGCCGCGTGCTGGCGCTATTTCGGTCACGGCCCGCAGCAGCTCAGCTGGGCCGAGGCGGCCACGCTGGCCGTGTTGCCCAACGCCCCGGCGCTGGTGCATCCCGGGCGCCGACGCGGGTCGCTGCGCACCAAACGCGACCGGCTCCTGGACCGTCTGCTGGCCGACGGCCTCCTCACCCCGCTGGAATGGTCGCTGGCCCGCGAAGAGCCCCTGCCCGAGGCCCCTCTGCGCCTGCCCGACCGGGCCCCGCATCTGTTGGCCACCTTGGGCCGCGACCACACCGGCAGCCTGCGCACCACGCTGTCGGCCTCCCTGCAGGAACGCGCCACGGCCGTGGTGGCCCGTCACGCCGCACGCCTGCGGACCGAACGCATCATGAACGCCGCCGCCGTGGTGGTGGACATCGCCACCGGCGAGGTGCTGGCCTACGTGGGCAACGCGCCCGGTGCAGGACCACAGGACGGGGGCCAGGTGGACCTGGTGCAGGCGCGGCGTAGCACCGGCAGCCTGCTCAAGCCGTTCCTCCATGCCGCGCAGCTCGATGCCGGGGAACTGCTGCCGGACATGCTGGTGGCCGACCTGCCCGTGCACTACGACGGCTTCGCCCCGGGCAACTACGACGGGCGTTACCTGGGTGCCGTCCCCGCATCGGCCGCGCTGGCCCGTTCGCTGAACGTGCCGGCCGTGCGCGCCCTGCGCCAGCATGGCATCGACCGTTCGCTGGCCTTGTTCCGCGCGCTGGGGATCGAGGGCCTGGACCGC
This sequence comes from Flavobacteriales bacterium, assembly GCA_013360395.1. Classification (GTDB taxonomy): domain Bacteria; phylum Bacteroidota; class Bacteroidia; order Flavobacteriales_F; family PHOS-HE28; genus PHOS-HE28. Next base: position 14,659 of record JABWBQ010000025.1, on the reverse strand, counting down.
CCTGCCGGGCACTACGGCCTGAGCCTGATCCTGGGCGGTGGCGAGACCAGCCTGCTGGAGATCACCGGTGCCTATGCGAGCCTGGCCCGGGTGCGCGCGGACCACGGCCGCTCGGTGGCGGACCAGGCCCGGACGGTGCGCACACCCACGGTGCTGCAAGGGCATGCCGGGTGGTCGGGCCCCTCCCCGCTCACGGCCTCCGGGGCGCACTTCGCCTTGGAGGCCCTCACCCATGTGGCCCGCCCGCCGGAGGAGGCCGGCTGGCAGCGGTTCGCCGGAGCGCGGCGCATCGCCTGGAAGACCGGCACCAGCTACGGGCATCGCGATGCGTGGGCCGTGGGCGTCAACGGCCGGCATGCCATCGGGGTGTGGTGCGGCAACGCCGATGGGGAGGGGCGCCCCGGGCTCACCGGCGGTCGCGTGGCGGCCCCGGTCCTGTTCGAGCTCTTCGGCCTGGTGGAGGACGGCCCCCCACCGCAACCGCCCCACGACCTGCTGGTGCGCTGGCCCGTGTGCCGCCGCAGCGGGCACCGGGCCCAGGCCGCCTGCCCGGAAGTGGACACCGTGCCCATCCCGCGATCGGGGCTCGCCACCCCGCCCTGCCCCTACCACCGCATCGTATGGTGCACGGCCGACGGCGCCCACCGCGCTCCGGCACACGCCGGGGGCATGCCCCGCCCCTGGTTCGTGCTGCCCCCCGCCATGGAGGCCTACCACGCCCCGCTCGACCCCCTGTACCGCCGCCTGCCCCCGCCCCTGCCCGGCACCGCCGGGGACGATGTGGAGGACCTGCTCGAAGTGGTGTATCCCGAACCCGGCTCGGTGGTGGTGCTGGCCCGTGAACTGGACGGCCGCCGGGGAAGTGTGGTGGCCGAAGCCGCCCACCGCGAGGCCGGCGCCGTGATCCACTGGCATGCCGATGGGCGCTACCTCACCACCACCCGCCACGTCCATCGCACGGCCCTGCCCCTGGCTCCGGGTCCGCATCAACTAACTTTGTCCGACACCGAGGGCCGGTCCGTCACGGTCCGTTTCCGGGTGGCCTATCCGGGGCCCGACCGATGAACCGCCTGCCGATCGTCCTGCTGATCCTCGCCCTTGCCGGTGCCCTCCGGGCCCAGCCGGACACGCTCTACATCCCTTCGGGCGACACGGTGTACGCCTTCCCCTTGGTGCATGAGCCCCTGCGCGACACGGTGGCCTTCGTGCGCACCAGCCGTTTCGCCTTCGACACCACGCGCACGGCCTGCACCGTGAGCTACAAACGCGGCAAGCCCAGCGGCGTGTACCGCGCTTACTTCCCCGACGGGCGCCCCCTGATCTTCGCCGTGTACGGCTGGGGCTCGCTGCACGGCGACTGGACCGAGTTCGACGAGCAGGGCCGGATCGTGCTGAAAGGACAATACCGCGCGGGGTTGCGCGAGGGCACCTGGGCCTTCCGCGACAAGGGGATCGTGGGGCAGTACAAGGATGGCGTGCCCCATGGCCGGTGGCGGTATTACGAGAACGGTCGCCTGGCCCGGGTGGAGAAGTGGTACAAAGGCAAGCTCCTCCAGGGGAGCCGGTATCGTTTCCTGGGCATCAAAGCCGCCGGACGTTGAGCCCCGCAGGCAACTCCTGAACCCCCAACCGCGTTCCATTGGCAATGCACCCTCCCCTTCCGACCCGCACCCTGGCAACGCTCGTGGCCACCCTGCTGATCACCGGCCTGCCGGTCATGGCCCAGGCCCCCAAGCCCTCCCCGGCCAGCAAGCTCGAGGCGCTGCTCTACCACATCGACCGCATGTATGTGGACAGCGTGGACCAGGACAAGCTGGTGGAGGACGCCATCGTGGCCATGCTGGAAGAGCTCGATCCACACTCCATCTACATCCCCAAGGAGGAACTGGAGGAGGTGAACGAACCGCTGAAGGGCAACTTCGAGGGGGTGGGCATCCAGTTCAACATCGTGAAGGACACCATCTACGTGGTGGACGCCATTGCGGGAGGACCGAGCGAGCGCCTGGGCATCCGCGCTGGTGACCGCATCACGGGGATCGACGGCGACAATGTGGCCGGCGTGGGCTTCAAGAACGCCGATGTGATGAAGAGGCTGCGTGGCCGCAAGGGCACCAAGGTGAACGTCACCGTGCTGCGGCGCGGGGAGGCCGCTCCCCTGGAGTTCACCATCACACGGGACAAGATCCCCATCTACAGTGTGGAGGCGGCGTACATGGCCACGCCCACCATCGGCTACATCAAGGTGAGCCGCTTCAGCGCCACCACCACCAAGGAACTGCGCGAGAAGCTCGACGCGCTCGGCGCCAAGGGCATGCAGGACCTGGTGCTGGACCTGCAGGGCAACGGTGGCGGCTACCTGCGTTCGGCGATCGAGATGGCCGATGAGTTCCTGGCCGACCGCAAACTGATCGTGTACACCGAGGGACGGAACTCCCCGCGGGAGAACACCTTCGCCACCGGGGAAGGGCGGTTCGAGAAGGGGCGGCTGGTGGTGCTGGTGGACGAAGGCAGCGCCAGCGCAAGCGAGATCGTGAGCGGTGCGGTGCAGGACTGGGACCGCGGGCTGGTGGTGGGGCGGCGCAGCTTCGGCAAGGGCTTGGTGCAGCGCCCGGTGATGCTGCCTGACGGCTCGGCGGTCCGGCTCACCGTGAGCCGCTACCACACGCCCAGCGGCCGATGCATCCAGAAACCCTACGAGGAGGGGGTGGAGGCCTACCGCAAGGAGCGCGCGGAACGCCTGGCCAAGGGCGAGCTCATGCACGCCGACAGCATCGAGGTGGCCGACACCGTGCGGTACTTCACCATGAACAAGCGCGTGGTCTATGGCGGGGGGGGCATCATGCCGGACATCTTCGTGGCCATCGACACCAGCCTGAGCTCGGAATACTTCGGCAAGCTGGTGCGCAAGGGCACCTTGAACACCTTCGCCCTGGCCCACGTGGACCGCGAGCGCGAGCACCTGCTGCGCCAATACCCGCGGGCGGAGGATTTCATCCAACGCTATCAGGTGGACGATGCGCTGCTGGAAGGGCTGGTGGCGGCCGGCAAGGCCGATGGCGTGGAGCCCGATGCCGCGGGGTTCGCCGTTTCGCGACCGTTGATCGCCCTGCGGCTCAAGGCCCTGCTGGCCCGCGACCTGTGGGACACCTCGGCCTACTGGCAGGCCGTCAACGCGGACAATCCCATCGACAGCAGCTACCGCAAGGCGCTGGAGGCTTTGCAGGGCGACACGTACGAACGCATGGGCCTGGCGCGCCGGCCCTGAGCGCACGGCAGACCCGCGACCCGTGCTGTTAACGGATCGTTAAGGCCTTCCCCCGCGGGCGTCACATCCCTATTTTCGCGGCCCCATACAGACCAACAAAATCCCTGGAGCGATGAAAGAGACGATCAAGATCGCCCTGCTGGCCGTGATCGCCGGCACGCTGATCTTCATGGCCGTTCGCGGCACCGGCACCGCCCCGACCGCCGAGGCCACCGCCAGCACCGCCAGCAGTGTTGCCTCCGCCGCCAAGCCCGCCACCCTGACCAACCCGGCCACCGATGCCAAGGCCTTCGACCCCCTGGCCCAGCAGGCCCAGGCGGCCATCGACAACCGGCCCAAGACCACGGTGAGCTTCGCCAGCTACGAGCACGACTTCGGCAACATCAAGCAGGACTCGGAGAACAAGTATGTGTTCTCCTTCACCAACACCGGCAAGGAGCCCCTGCTGATCGAGAATGCGCAGGGCAGCTGCGGTTGCACCGTGCCCAACTACCCCAAGGAGCCCATCGCTCCGGGCGCCACCGGCCAGATCGAAGTGGTGTACAAGCCCGGCAAGCAGGAGAACCAGCAGAACAAGACCGTGACGGTGACGGCCAACACGGAGCCCAAGCAGACCACCCTGCGCATCAAGGCCAACGTGCAGAAGGTCGGCTGAGCCTCATTTCCCCATGCGAACAAGCCCGGCCCCGGCCGGGCTTGTTCTTTACCGGTGCGCCCGGCCGGCCCGATGACGATCCTCGGGACCTGCGGCGTCCCGCCGATCAGCGCGCGCCCATCGCGGCCGCGATGCGGTCCATCACTTCGGCCAGGGCACGGTCCTTCGCGGTCACCACGTTGCCGGCGTCGTGCGTGGTGAGGACCACATGCACACGGTCCCAGGTGTTGGTCCACGTGGGATGATGGCCCATGCGTTCGGCCTCCATGGCCACGCGCACCATGAAGCCGAAGGCCGCGTTGAAGTCGGCGAAGCGGAAGCTGCGTTCCAGCCTGCCGTCATGCTCGGTCCAGGTGGTCATGGCTCAGCGGTGGATCGGCAGGTCGATGAGGAACCCCGGGGCCTTCGGCGGATAGGCCAGCTGCATCTCCTGCACCAGGTGACCGGCCCCGCACACCTTGTCGATCACGAACAGCACATAGCGGATGTCCGTGCTGATGTTGCGGCACTTGGCAGGATCGAACTGGATGTCGCTCATGGTGCTCTCCCAACTGCGGTCGAAGTTGATGCCGATGAGCTCGCCCCTGCCGTTGAGGACCGGGCTGCCGCTGTTGCCTCCGGTGGTGTGCAGGCTGGAGGTGAAACACACCGGCATGGTGCCGTCGGTGTTGCCATAGGCGCCGAAGTCGTGGGCGGCGTACAGCTCGCGCAGCCGGGCGGGCACTTCGAACTCCGCATCGCCGGGGCGGTACTTCTCCATCACTCCGCCCAGATGCGTGAAGGGCTCGTAGGTCATGCCGTCCCGCGGGCGGCTGCCTTCCACCTTGCCGTAGCTGAGCCGCAGGGTGCTGTTGGCGTCGGGCCAGTGTTCCTTTTCCGGGAACAGGGTGATGAGGCCGCCCACGTAACCGCGCATGTGCACCTGGATGCGCTGGCCGAGGGCATCGAAGGCGGGCTTCACCCGGGTGGCATAGGCTTCGGAAAGCCGCCTGGCGAAGGCCAGTGCCGGATCCTTGTCCAGGCGGCGCAGGGCCTTGGCATTGCCGGAGGCGAGGATCGCGTCCAAGGCCGACGCATCGGCGAAGAGGGAGCGCGTGTAAACGTGTTCGGCCCAGGCACGGGCGTCCTTGAAGCGTGTGTCCAGGTCGCTGAGGTCGGGGCCGAGCACGGGGTCAAGATGTTCGCGGTAGATCGGATACTGGGCCAGCAGCACGCGCTGGTCCACGGCAGGATCGAAGTCCTTGTGAAAGGCGGCGGCCCGGGCGCGGAGGCGCTCCATCTCCTGCTTCAGTTTGCCCTCCTTCTCCAACGCGGCCCTGCCGCCGGCATCGGCCAGCTGGTGGAAGGACTGGGCGAAGCGGAAAAGCTCGGCCCCCACCAGGAAGAACTCCACGTGGAGGTCGCGCGCCTTCGCCAGGGCGGTGAACCCGGCGTAGCAGCGTTCCAGCGAATCGAGCACCGCGAGCAGGTCGCTGCGCCCTGCCGCCCTTGCACGCGCGGCATAGGTGGCCTCCAGTTCCCGCTTGCGGTCCACGGTGCGCAGCTCCTCGAGGCCGCGCAGCTCGCCGATCCATTTCTTGTACGCATTGCTGATGCCCTTCTGTTTGTCGGCGTAGGCGATGCGTGTGCGGTCGCTGGCGAGCATGGCCCCGTCGATCACCGCCAGGCTTGCCCGGCGCATGCGGATGCGGAGCGGGTCGCCCACGGTGGTGATGTAGGCCACGGCACTGCTGTGCAGGTAACGTTGGGTGTTGCCCGGGAACCCGAAGATCATGGCGAAATCGCCCTCCTTGACGCCCTGCATGCTGATGGGCAGCACGTGGCGTGGCTTGAAGGGCACGTTGGTCGGTGCGGGATCGGCGGGGCGGCCATCGGCGTCGGCATAGATCCGGAAAACGCTGAAGTCGCCCGTGTGCCGCGGCCACATCCAGTTGTCCGTGTCGCCGCCGAAGTTGCCGATGGCCCCCGGCGGGGCGCCCACCAGGCGCACATCGCGGAAGACCTCGCTGACGATGAGGATGTACTGCAGACCGTAGTTGAAGGCCCGCACCACGGCCTGGTGGTGGCTTCCGGTCGTGGCCTCGCGCGCCAACTCCTGCCCACGGGCGCCGAGCGCCTGCTGCCGCGCCGCCTCATCGGCACCGGCCGGCACGGCCTGCAGCATGCGGTCCGTCACGTCCTCCATCCGGATGATGAAGGTGGCGGTGAGGCCCGCGTTGCGCAGCTCCTGCGAGCGGTCCATCGCCCAGAAGCCGTTCTTCAGCAGGTCCCGCTCCACGGTGCTGTGCTCCTGGATGGCGCCGAAGCCGCAGTGGTGGTTGGTGAGAATGAGGCCTTCGGCGGAGATCACCTCGGCGGTGCACCCCCCGCCGAAGAGCACGATGGCGTCCTTGAGGCTGCCATTGTTGACGCTATAGATGTCCTCGGCGGTGAGCTTCAGCCCTTCGGCCTGCATGCGATCCTGGATGCTGCCCAGCACGGTGGGCAGCCACATGCCCTCGTGGGCCGAGGTGAAGAGGGGCAGCAGCAGCAGGAAGAGCGCGGTCCGGAACGGTCGGTTCATGGTCGTGGGTCCAGGTCGGCAAGGTAGGACTGTCCGCCTTCGCCAATGGGATGGATCCGCTACCTTGAGCACCCCAACGGTCCTGGTCATGAGAACGATCACCGCCCTCCTTGCGGTCGCCGCTTTGGGCGCCCCGGTCCGCTCGCAGTACACCGAACCACGCCCCGCCTGGTGGATCACCGACGGCACCGTGCGCACCATGGCCGTGGACACGGCCTCGGGCACCGTGGCCCTGGGCGGCACCTTCACCTATGTTGGGCCCAACAACCCTCACGGTGCGGAGATCGACCTGGGGACTGGAGCGGTGCGGACCGACCGGCCGCGGATCAACGGGGTGGTGAACACTGCGGTGAGCGATGGGGCCGGCGGTTGGTTCATCGGCGGGTCGTTCACCCGGGTGGGCGATTCGTTGCGGTCCGGCCTGGCCCACATCCTGGCCGACGGCACGGTGGGGGCCTGGGCGCCAACCGCGAGCGGACCGGTGCTCGACCTGCTGCGCGTTGGTGCAACGATATACCTGGCAGGACAATTCGGCCTGGTGAACGGCAGCCTTCGGTCGCGCCTGGCGGCCGTGGACACCGCCTCCGGGGCACTGACCCCGTTCTGGCAGGGTGCGTCCAACGCACCGGGGAACACCTACCGAAGGCTCTGCCGGGTCGGTGACACGCTGTACGTAGGCGGTGTGATCGGTGCGGTCACCGTGCAGGGAACGCTGTACACGCGAGCGGGGTTGATGGCGGTCGGGCTGCCCACCGGGGACATGCGCAGCTGGGCCCCCCAAGCCTCGCATCATGTTGACGGCCTGTGGGCGTCGGGCGACACCTTGGTGATGACCGGCCCTTTCACGAGCATCGATGGCTCGCCGCGGAACGGCTGTGCCGCCGTGACCACCGCCGGTGCATTGCTGGCGTGGGACCCGCAGGTGACCGCCCCGCCCGGCGGCGTGCTGAGGGTGGCCATAGCCCCGGACCGCATCCACATCGGTGGATCGTTCACGGCCGTGCAAGGCCAACCCGCCACGCGGCTGGCCACGGTGGACCGCAACACCGGAGCCTTGCTGCCCCAACAACCGCTGCCCCCCACCGGCCCGGTGCTCTCCATGGCCCTTTCCGCGGATGGCACCCGCTTGTTCGTCGGCGGCAACTTCAAGTTCGCCGCAGGCCAGGCCCGATGGCGGCTCGCAGTGTACAACACGGTCACCAGCGCCCTGGACCCCCTGGATGTGCGGTACGAGAACTGGGCGACCGTCCTGGCCGTGTCGCCGGGAGGTCTGTTCACCGGTGGCCTCTTCACCAGTTGCGGCGGTCGGTCGGTGAACAACCTGGCCTTGCTGGACCTGGGCACCGGTGCCGGGAAACTGCAACAACCCGTGCTGGGGACGGATGCGGCCGTGCACGCCCTGGCCTACCGGGGTGGGCGCTGGTTCGCCGGAGGGGCCTTCACCACCCCACGGCAGCGGCTGCTGTCGTTCGACGCGGTGTCGCTGGCGCTCGATGCGTGGAACCCGACGGCCGACGGGCCCGTGGACCTGCTCCGGGCCGACAGCACCGGTCTCTTCGTCGCCGGGACCTTCACCCAGGTGGGCGGTGCCGCGCGCAACGGCCTGGCGCTGCTGGACCCGGCTTCGGATGCGGCGACGACCTGGGACCCGGCACCGGACGGACCTGTATTGGCGCTGGCCGTGCATGGCCAGGAAGTGCATGCCGGTGGTTCCTTCAACACGATCGGCGGCGCCGGTCGGCGTGGGGTGGCCGTGCTTGACCGCACCAGCGGCGCGGCCTTGCCGGTGCTCTTCGACCTGGACCCGGCGGGCATCTGCCGTGCGCTGCACCGCACGGACAGCACCTTGCTGGTCGGGGGCCAGTTCAGCACCCTCAACGGCGTGCCGGCCACGCACGTGGCCCGTGCGCATGCACAAACGGGCGTGGTGGACACGCTGTTCGAGGCGGCCCCGGCCGATGCAGCCGTGTCGGCGCTCGTCGTGCAGGGGTCCCAGGTGTTCATCGGCGGACCCTTCACCCAGGTGGACGGGCAGGCGCGCCACGGCGCAGCCGCCCTGATGCCCGCCACCGGTGCATTGGCGCCGTTCGATCCGGCGCTGGGCTCCGGCCCGGTGCTGGGCCTGCTGGGCACGGACGACCTGCTGTTGATCGGTGGTGGGTTCGCCCAGGCCCAGGGCTTCCCAGGCCGCTCCCTGAACGTGCACCGGGCCTGCACCACCACGGCGTGGTATGCCGATGCGGACGGTGACGGTCGCGGCGATCCCGGTACGCTGGTGATGGCGTGTGAAGCCCCGCCCGGCATGGTGGCCGACGGCACGGACTGCAACGACGGCGACGGCGCCAGCTATCCCGGTGCCTCCTGCGACGACGGCGACCCGTACACGACGAACGACCTGTTGGACAACGCCTGCCAATGCGCGGGGACCACGGTGCAGCTGCTGGTGAAAGCCTTCCTGGGCGGGCCTTATGGTCCGCTGCCCAACATGATGGCCGACGGCATGCGCAACGCCGGGCTGGTCCCCTTGACCGAACCGTACACGGCGTTGGGCTTCACCCACCAGGCCCAGGGCGGTGGTGAGGCCATCGCTCCGGCCGTCCTCTCCGTCACGGGGCCCGAGGCCATCGTGGACTGGGTGTTCCTGGAAGTGCGGTCGGCCACCAACCCGGCGACCGTGCTGGCGACAAGGAGCTGCCTGCTGCAACGCGATGGCGACGTGGTGGACCTGGACGGCACCTCGCCCGTGCATCTCTACGTTCCGACCGGGGAGTACCACATCGCGCTCCGCCACCGGAACCATCTGCCGGTGATGACGGGCACCACGCGCACCTTGCAACCCGGGGTCGCCGCCGAGGTCCGCTTCGACCTGCCCGCCACGGCGACGTATGGCAGCAATGCCCTGCGCGACATCGCCGGGGTGCGGGTCCTTTGGGCGGGGGATGCGAACGGCAACGGGCAGGTGAAGTATGCCGGAGGCGCCAATGACCGCGACCTGATCCTGGTGGCGATCGGGGGGTCGGTACCCACGGCCACCCTGCCGGGATACCACCTCACGGACATCACCTTGGACGGTGTGGCGAAGTACACCGGCCCGAACAACGACCGGGATCCCATTCTGCTGGCCGTGGGCGGAGCCGTGCCCTCGGCGGTGCGGAACGCCCAGCTTCCCTGAGGCCGACCTCGTGGCCTGACGGCCTGCGCGGCCGCTCGCTCCGGCCGTGTGATGTGCCGTTGGCGGTAACCCGCGACCATTTCTCCCGTTGAAGCGCTCAACCATGCATAGGTCTGGACACCCCGTGCATGGCAAAACGCCTCGACCATGGCCGACACTCTCCGGCACTTGGAAGAATGGGCGCGACGCGCGCCGTTGATCATCGGCCTTCTGGCCTTGGGGCACGGTCCCGCCGTGCTGGCCCAGGGTCCCGATTGGACTTGGGCGCATGCCGTGGACGATGGGAACATCGAGTTCGTGCGCGACATCGCCGTGGACCAGGCCAGCGGTGCCATCTATGTGGTCGGCGTGTACCAGAGCGCCACGGTCGTCGGGGCGCCGTTCGGGTTGCCCGCCTCGGTGAACGGAACTCCCGATGCCTTCCTGGCCAAGCTGAACGCCTCGGGCGCGGTGTTGTGGAGCAAGGGTCTCGGCAGCAACTGGGACGATGGCGCCTTTGGGGTGGACGTGTCCCCTTCCGGGATGGTGGCCGTGACCGGCCACCTGAGCGGCTGGACGGCCAACCTGGGCATCTCCTCCGTCGGCGGGCATGATGCCTTCGTGGCGCTGTACGACCCCAATGGTGTCTTTCAGTGGGTACGTACCATGGGGGGGACCCAGGACGACGAAGGCACCGGCGTGTGCTTCGCGGGCGGTATGGTGGTCGCGTACGGCACATTCACGCATGCGACCGGCTTGACCGGGATCCCTTCGGCCACAGGCCTGTACTATGGTCAGGCCTATGCCTTTCTGAACGCTTACAGCCTGGGTGGCACGCTCGGCTGGTCGAAGACGGCCATCTCCCCGGGCGACATCCTCAGCGAACGCATCGCCACCAACGGCACGGTGGTGTATGTCACGGGAGAGACCACGGGGTCGGCCTTCAGTTGGATGAACCAGGGCGGCACCTTCAGCACGACAGTGAACACCACCAACCCCAATGCCCTCTACATCTCGGCCGTCAGCGCGGGGGGTTCGGTCCTCTGGTCCGAACTGATCGACAACCCCGGTGATGCGGCCTCGGAGTGCAACGGAGTGGCCGTGAGCTGCGAGGCGGTGTACATCACCGGCCACACGCACGACGGCTCCACCTTTCCGGGCGGGGTGCAGCGTACAGTGGGCGGGGTGCACGACTACTTCTTCCTGGCCGCACTGGACCCCGCGAGCGGCAACACCGCGTGGGTACGCACGGCGTCGAGCAACGAACCGCACGGCGCCATCGGGTACGACATCACCATCGGCCGCAACAAGCAGCCCTACGTGGGCGGGGCCCTGGAAGGGACCGTGACCACCGACCAGGGCACCGTGATCACCGGGGACGATGACCCGGACGTGATGGTGGCCCGGTTCAGCTCGAACGGCACCCCGGTCTGGATGGAGCGGGAGGTGGAGGACCAGGATGAGATGGTGATGGCGATGGCCACCACGGTGCAGGGCGACTTCGTGGCGGGCGGGAAGTACGAGACCTCGCTGGTGCTCGGCTCCATGGTCCATCCCGGGGGCAGCAGCGAGAATCTCTTCGTGGCGGGCTTCACCGATCCCGGATGGTCGAACGCCGCCAACAACCCGGCCCGCTTCGCGCAGCCGGGCCCTTTCTGTGAGGGCGTGCCGGCGGTGGACCTCAATGCCTACCTGGTGGCTTACGCGGATTCGGCCCTGATCGCCACCGGCATCACCGCGGCGGAACAGGCCGTGGGCGCACCTGATGGTGCGGGAGCCTTGTTCGCCTCGCCCGGTGCCGCCCTTACCCTGGACCTGGGCGACACCCTGTCCGCAGGGGAGGTCCTGACCCTGACCTGGCGCAGCCAGACCAACCTGGTGCAGGCGCGGATGTACGTCCAGACCTCGATGGACGGGGTGACCTGGAGCGCAGCCTCGCAGTACCAGACCTCCTCCGGGTCCTGGAGCAGCCTGTTCCACACGGTGGGTGCCGACGTGCGCTATCTGCGGCTGCAACGCCACACCTCAGCCACCTATGGCGCGTTCCTCGTCGATGCGGTGCGCTACCTGGGCAGCACGGCGGCCGGCGGTTTGTGGAGCGGCGGGCCGTACGTCACGGCTACCGGCATCTTCAGCCCCACCGGGCCGGGCAGCTTCCCGATCACCTACACCGTGGTGCAAGGCAGCTGTACGTACAGCACCTCGCGGGTGGTGACCGTGATCCCGGCACCCGTGGGCGGCACCGTGAGCGGCGGCGGCGCCTTCTGCCCCACGGATGCCGGCATGTTGATGCTGACCGGTCATTCGGGCCCGGTGCTGCGCTGGGAGCGGAGCGATGATGGCGGCGTCACCTGGACGGTCATTGCCAACACCTCTACATCGCAACCCTGGAGCGGTCTCAACGGAAGCGTGCAGTTCCGCGCAGTGGTCGACGGCGGCGATTGCGGCATCGCACTGAGCTCCATCGACACGGTGAGCGTCCTGGACACCGTTCCGCCCACGGCGACCTGCCCGCCTTCGGTCACCGTGATCGATCTGCCCGTCACCGAATGCCTGGTACCGTACACCGTGCCGGTCATCACCTACACGGACAATTGCAACGCGGCCGAGCTGAGCAGCACGCAGATCACCGTATTGCCCGGTGGTGCGATGGTGCTGAGCACCTCCCCGTTGGTGTTCGCCACCTCGGCCTTCATGGCCGACGCGGGGATGCTGCTGTTGCTCGGGCCCGGCACACACCAGTTCGCCGACACGGTGACGGACGGCGCGGGCAACACGAGCGTCTGCACCTGGTCTGTGCAGGTGGTCGATAACATCGCACCGACGATCATCTGCCCGGACACGCTGGTGGTCGCGGCTGATGCCAGCTGCCTCGGGCCCGTATCGCTGCCCGCACCGCAGATCCTGCTGGACACTTGCAGTACGGTGACCTGGACGATGGACGCCACCGACGGTATGTGGCCCGTGGGCGACTCCGTGGTGCACTACACCGCGCTCGACCTCGGCGGGAACATGAGCACGTGCACCCTGGCGGTCCACGTCGTCGACGCTGCACCGGTCACCTTCTACTGCCCGTTGTCCGACCCGGTGATACTTCCCGCCGGAGCCGGCTGCGCGGCGGTGATGCCGAACCTGGTGGACAGCATCACCTTCTCGGATTGCAGTGCGTTCACCGTGGTACAGGACCCGCCTCCCGGCACCACGGTGAGCGGATCCTTCACGGCCACGATGACGATCACCGATGCCGCGGGGAACATCTCCACCAACTCGGACCAAGTGGTGGTGGTCGATACCGCAGGGCCACAGATCACCTGTCCGGACACGCTCTTGATCCCGGCTGACGCGGGCTGCCTTGGCCAGGTAACGCTGCCCGCACCGCTGGCCGTGCTGGATGACTGCGGATCGGTGACCTGGACCTCGAACGCCACGGACGGTGCGTGGCCCGTCGGTGATTCCACCGTGATCTACACCGCCACGGATGCCGACGGCAACACCGGTTCTTGTGCATTCATGGTGCGGGTGGTGGATGACACCCCCCCCACCCTGGGGCCCTGTCCGTCGAACATCAGCGTGATGGCCCTGCCGGGCCGTTGCGGTGCTGCCGTCACCTGGGACGAACCGGTGTATTCGGACATCTGCACGGCCGTGCTCTGGCACAGCGGGCCTGCCAGCGGCAGCCAGATAACCATCGGATCGACCACGATCACCTACACGGTGGCCAGTGGTCCGGACAGTCTCTCCTGCTCGTTCACCATCGACGTTCAGCCCGCCCCCGCACCCGTATTGAGCTACGGCACGGCGGCGGTCTGCGCCACGGCGGCGGCGATCGCTCCCACGGTGACCGCACCGGTGGGCGGTCTTTTCAGTTCCGCGTCCCTGGGCATGGCGATCGATCCGTCCACCGGTGTGATCGACATACAGGCCGCCCCCCTCGGTTCGCACAGCATCACCTATACCATGGCCGGCCCCTGCCCGCAAAGCACGACCGTGGGCCTGCTGATCGAGGCCGCCTCCGAAGCCGGAACGGATGCGGCGCTTACCGTTTGCGAGAATGCCGGTCCGACGGACCTGTTCGCACTGCTGGGCCCGGGTGCAGCGACCGGTGGCACCTGGACCGGCCCCCTCGGGGCCATGAGCGGGACCTACGACCCCGCCGTCCACGACAGCGGCATCTACACCTACATCGTTCCCGGCAACGCACCATGCCTCAACGACAGTGCCTCGGTTATCGTGACCGAGGACAACATGGTGACCTGGTATGCCGATGCGGACGGCGACAGCTACGGAGACCCTGGCACAGGTGTACCAGCCTGCGTGGCCCCGACCGGCTACGTCCCGAACGACGGCGACCTGTGTCCTTCCGACCCGCTGAAGCACGATCCTGGCCAATGCGGCTGTGGTGTGGCTGACGACGATGGGGACGGCGACGGAGTCGCGGATTGCAACGACATCTGCCCGGGCCACAATGACCTGATCGATGACGATACCGACGGCGTTCCCGATGGATGCGACTCCTGCCCCACCGTGATCGGCCAGGTGGGTTCGCCGTGCGATGACGGCCAGGCCAATACCGCCAATGACCAGTTGGACGCCACCTGCAACTGCGTCGGCCAGACCATCGACTGCCTCGGTGTGGCCGGTGGTACTGCGCTGCCGGGTACGGCCTGCGATGACGGCAACGCCAACACCGGCAACGACACCTGGGACAACAGCTGCAACTGCGTCGGTCAGACCATTGACTGCTTGGGCGTGGCCGGTGGTACTGACCTGCCGGGTACGGCCTGCGACGACGGTGATGCCGCCACCGGCAACGACACCTGGGACAACAGCTGCAACTGCGTCGGCCAGACCATCGACTGTCTAGGCATCGCTGGTGGTACGGCCCTGCCGGGATCCGCTTGCGACGACGGCAACGCCAACACCGGCAACGACACCTGGGACAACAACTGCAACTGCGTCGGTCAGGCCATCGACTGCCTGGGCGTGGCCGGTGGACCTGCGCTGCCCGGTACGGCCTGCGATGAC
>JABWBQ010000087.1 GCA_013360395.1 Flavobacteriales bacterium | reverse complement strand
TGCACGAGGCGGGCGGGCGCGTGAAGGCCGGCACGGGCGACCTGCTCAGCGTCACCGTGCCGGTGGACCGTGTGCGCGGCCTGGCCCGCAACCCCACCGTGCGCGCCATCGAGTTCAGCATGGACCGCGGCCGGGTGCTGAACGACAGCATGCGGGTGAAGAACCATGTGAACGAGGTCCACGCCGGCCTGCCCCCGCTGCTGCAGGGATACACCGGTGCGGGCACCATCATCGGCATCATCGACAGCGGGCTCGACCTGTTGCATCCCGACTTCCTCGACAGCCTGGGGCACACCCGCGTGCTGCACTATTGGGACCAGACGCTGAACGATTCCCTGGCGCTGGCACCGCAGCCCTACGGTTACGGCCAGGCTTACGACAGTGCGGCCATCAACGCGGGCCAATGCCCGGCCGAGGACCAGTTCTTCTATTACGGGCATGGCACCACGGTGGCGGGCACAGCGGCGGGCAACGGGCGTGCCAACGGGCGGCACAAGGGCGTGGCGCCCGATGCCGACCTGATCATCGTGAGCAGCGACTTCGAGCGGCCGAACTGGCGCGCCGCCGTGGCCGATGCGGTGCAGTACATCCTCGACCATGCCGCCGCGCTGGGCCGTCCGGTGGTGATCAACGCGAGCCTGGGCACCTACTTCGGCAGCCACGACGGGCTGGATGCGGCGGCCCTGCTGGTGGACAGCATGCTCAACGCCGCCCCGGGCCGGGCCATGGTCTGCGCCGCGGGCAACAGCCGCACCCTGCCGGACTACCACCTCTCCTACCCGGTGACGGCGGACACGGCCCACACCATCTTCATGACCAACTACAACAGCGGTTTCGGGGTGCCGGCGGCCTATTTCGAGCTGTGGGCGGACACGGCCGACCTGAACGATGTGGCCTTCTCCCTGGGCGCCGACCAATGGCACACCGGGTACAGCCTGCGCCGCGCCCTCGGTGATTGGCACCGTGTGCAGGACCTGCTCGGCCAACCGACCGCCGACACGCTGATCTCCGACCTGGGCTACCACCTGGGCACCGTGGAATACCACGCCGAGCTGCGCGGGGGCCAGTACCGCATGGATGTCCTGGTGCTGGAACCCGATTCGGCCGAATACCGCTGGCGCTTCAGCACCACCGGCCAGGGCCGCTTCCACGTGTGGAGCGCCAACGAGCTGGGCAGCTCCCGGATCACGGACGACCTCACGCCGATCAACGGGCAGAACGACCCGATGTACCGCTATCCCGACACGGAGATGCGCACGGTGGATTCCTGGGCGTGCAGCGACAAGGTGGTCACCGTGGCGAACTACCAGAACGAACTGGCCTACACGGACTACACCAACACGCTGCAGACCTTTCCCGGCACCGAGGGCGAGATCAGCCCCAGCAGCAGCAACGGCCCCACGCGCGACGGTCGCATGAAGCCCGACCTGGCCTCCACGGGCGACATCACCATGAGCGCGGCCCCGCTCTCGTGGATCCAGTTCCTGATCGCCAACCAGCCCTACAAGGTGGACGTGGGGGGCTACCACATCCGCGGCGGCGGCACCTCCATCGCCTCGCCCGTGGTGGCGGGCACGGTGGCCCTGCTCTTCGAGCGCTGCCCCAACGCCACGTGGGCCGATGTGAAGGATGCGCTGATCGCCTCGGCCCGCAGCGACGGCTTCACCGGGGCCACGCCCAACACCATGTACGGCCACGGCAAGCTCGATGCCTTCGCCGCCTTGCTGGCCGCCGGTCCCGACATGACCTTCGCGGTGGACACCACCATCTGCGCAGGCGACAGCGTGGCGGTGAATGCTCCGGCCGACCTGGTGGACTACACCTGGAGCACCGGGTTGCAGAACGCGCCCTTCCACCAGAGCACCGCCGGAAGCATCAGCATCGAAGGCTACAACAGTGCAGGCTGCTTCGGCCGGTCGGACACGCTGCATTTCACCATGCTGCCGCCGGTGCCCACGCCCACCATCACCCAGCAGGGCAACACTTTGGAAAGCTCGCCTGCGGCCGCCTACCAATGGTGGCTGGACGGCCAGCCCATCCCGGGTGCGGACCAGCAAGCCTACGACGTGGCGGTCACGGGCACCTACGCCGTGGAGATCGTCGACGCGGAAGGCTGCACGGCGATGAGCGATCCCCTTTTCGTGACGTGGACCGCGATCGCCTCCACCGACGCGCCCACCACGGCGAGCCTGCACCCGGTCCCGGCCAGCGAGGAGCTGCTGCTGACCCTGCCGTACACCGCCGTGCCGCTCGACGTGGCGGTGTTCGATGCGGCGGGCCACCGCCTTGTGGCCCTGCGCACCATGGAGCCCCTGGTGCGGTTCGATGTGCGGGGCTGGGCCGCCGGGCTCTATGCCGTGCGCATCGATGCGGAGGAGAAGAGGGCGCAGGTGCTGCGCTTCAGCGTGCGTTGAGCCGTCGTTCGGTTCAGGGTGCGTCGTAGGCGATGTGCATGAGCGCATCCCCATGGTTCACCACGGGGCTCGTGTTCACGCACAGGATGTGGCCTTCGAGGGGGCTCTTCACGTGGCGCACCTGCTCGCCGTACGGGTCGGTGATGAACCCGAGCACCATGCCGCGTGCCACATGCGATCCGTTCTCGGCCGTGGGGTGGAAGATGCCCGCCATGGGTGCGCGCACCCACTTGCTCTGCGACAGATGCACGGCCCCCCGGGCCATGTCGCTGGGGCCCTTCCACAGGCCCAGATGCTCCATCACCCGGGTGATGCCGCGCAACCCCACGCGCACCGCGTCCTCGTCCAGGCTGCGTGCGCGGCCACCCTCGAACAGCACGTACGCCCGTCCCTGCCGCACCAGGTGCTCGCGGATGCTCTTGGGCCTCACGGCGGCACGCAGCAGCAGCGGCGGATCGAACACCCGCGCCAGGGCCAGTGACCGGGTATCGCCACCGGTGTAGCGCAGGTGGGGGTGGTTGTGCCGCTGATCGGCACCGCTGTGCAGATCGATGGTGACGTCCACCGCCGGCAGCACCTCGGTCACCAGGGCGTGCGCCAGGCGGCTGGCCAGCGACCCGTGGGCCGACCCCGGGAAGAACCGGTTGAGGTCACGACCGTCGGGCAGCTCACGCCGCAGGGCCAGGAAGCCGAAGACGTTGAGGATGGGGATCGCGATCAGCGTGCCCCGCTCCAGCGGCCGCACCTTCAGCTCGTCCATCACCAGGCGCACGGTCTCGATGCCGTTGATCTCGTCGCCATGCACCCCGGCCAGCAGCAACAGGGCGGGACCCTCCTGCGGACCGCGCTGCACCACCACGGGGATCTCCACCGGGGTGCGCGTGTACAACCGGGCCACCTGCAGGTCCAGCGTGCGCCGCTCGCCCGGCCGCACCGATTCCCCCAGGATGCGCACCAGCGTGCAGTGTTCGGCCGGCATCCTGCGGTCGCCCATCGCACAAGTTTATCGCAGCCCCGCCGAACTCGCCCGCGCCCTGCACGCCGACGCCGCCCATCTTTGCACCATGGCGCACGATGCCCTCCTGGCCGAACTGCCGGACCTGGTGGCCAGGGGACTGATCACGGCCGACCAGGCCGAGCGGATCCGCGCGCACTATGCCACGACCGCCCAGCCGGACGACCGGCGCCACCAACGCATGTCCGCCGTGCTGGGCATCGTGGGCGCCACGCTCTTCGGCCTGGGCCTGGTGCTCGTGGTGGCGCACAACTGGAGCGATTTCAGCCGTCCGGTGCGCACGCTGCTCGCCTTCGCGCCGGTGCTGGTCGGGCAGGGCCTGGTGGCCTTCGGCCTGTGGCGTCGCCCCGCACGCACGGTGTGGAACGAGGGTGCGTCGGTGTTCCTGGCCGCCGCCGTGGGCGCATGCCTGGCCATCGTTGCCCAGCTGTACAACCTGGGCGGCGACCTGAGCGACCTGCTCCTGACCTGGGCGGTGCTTATCCTCGGCCTGTGCTACGTGCCGGGTTCGGCGGTGGTGGGCCTGGGCTACCTCGCCCTCATCACCTGGCAGGCCGTGCTGGTGCGCACCGAGCAGGACAGCATGCCGTGGGCCTGGGCCCTGCTGTTGGCGGCCTTCCTGCCGGTGGCCCTGCGACGCATCGCCGATGAGGGACGGCGTGTGGCCGCCGGGTGGACCGGCAGCCTCCTTGCGCTTTCCATCGCCGTGGGGGTGCACCTCTTCCTCTCCACCTGGAACGTGTTCATCCTGGCGGGTACCGCCGCGCTGGCCTCCCTCTTCGCCATGGCCCCGTGGTGCACCGCGGCGCCTGCACCCGGCAGCAAAGCCGTGCGGGGCGTGGGCGAGGTGATGCTCATCGGCCTGCTGCTGATGCTGGGCTCCTGGCCCGTGGTGGACGGCATGCGGGCCGGTGACCGGCTGACGGTGGCCACCGGGACCTTGGTGGCCGTGCTGGTGCTGGGTGCCGTGGGCGTGTACGCGCTGGTCCTGCGTCGGCGTCGGCCTTTCCAGGGGGGCCCCCTGCCGGAAGGCTTCGTGGGCATCGCGCTCCTCTGCGGCCTTTCCATGGTGGCGCCCTGGCTCACCGCCTTGCTGGCCAACCTGCTCACCCTCGCGCTGGGCGTGTGGCACGTGCGTGAGGGCACGCACGCCACCTCGCTGCGCCGCACCAACCTGGGCCTGCTGCTGATCGCCGTGCCGGTGCTGTGGCGCTTCTTCGAGGTGGACCTGAGCTTCGTGTGGCGCGGTCTGGCCTTCATGGCCATCGGCGCGGCCTTCCTGCTGTTGAACCTGCGCCTGCTGCGGGCGCGCAAGCCGCACTGACATGCGCCGCCCGCTGCTCCTCCTCCTGCTCATCGCCCTGGCACAACTGGCCGTGCCCGCCTGGATGGTATGGCGTCACGAACGGGTGCGGCTGCACGGCCACGAGCACCGCTTCCGCACCGGGCCCATCGACCCCCGCGATCCGCTGCGCGGTGAATACGTGGTGCTGGACTTCGAGGCCGCCACCGGGCACTTCGAGCTGCCGCCGGAATGGGCCGAGGGCACGTTGTATGCCGCGCTGGGCACCGACAGCGCTGGCTTCGCGACGATCGAGCGGCTGAGCACCGAAACCCCCGATGGCGACCACCTGGCGGTGCGTGTGGAGCCGTGGACCGTGAACTCGGAGGACCGTACGGCGAGCCGCGTGACGCTGCCCTTCGACCGGTACTACGTGGAGGAAGGGAGCGGACCGCAGGCCGAAGCCCTCCTGCGGCCCGACCGGATGGACGACGGATCGGTGGAACCCCGGCCCGCACATGCCGTGGTGCGTGTGCTCGACGGGCGCGCCGTGCTGGTGGACCTGGTGATCGACGGAAGGCCGTTGACGGACTGGCTGAACGATCCCACGCCCCGCTGAGGGCAGGTGCACCGGCATCCCCGGCGAAGAGGGGTCCCTATCTTGCCGCCATGCCCCGCGTGCTGATCGCCGAGGACGACCCGCTGAGCGCCGACCTGCTCGCCGAGCACACCCGCAAGCTGCTGCCCGGCGCCGAGGTACGGCTGGCGGCCGACGGCACAGCGGCCCTCGCCCAACTGCGCCAGGGGCCGGTGGACCTGCTCTTCCTGGACCTCGACATGCCGGGCCTGGGCGGCCGCGAGCTCCTGGAGGCCACCGAACCCGGCTGCCCCGTGGTGATCGTCACCGGGGACCCCAGCTTCGCCCTGGACGCCTTCCGTTTCAATGTGGCCGACTACCTGGTGAAACCGGTGACCGTGGAGCGCTTCGCACGCATGCTCCGCAAGCTGGGCCCACTGCCGGAAGCGGCGGGGGGCGCGCGCGACCGCGTGTTCATCCGGGCCAGGCAGGAGATCGTCCGTTTGCAGCTCAGCGAGGTGCGCTTCATCCGCAGCGATAGTAACTACGTGAGCTTCGTGCTCGACGGGCGCGAAGTGAGCAGCCTGATGAACCTCAAGGACCTGGAGCACAAGCTGCCGGCGCGGTTCGTGCGGGTCCATCGCAGCTACATCGTGAACCTGGACCACGTGGAGAAGCTGGACAGCATGGACGTGAAGGTGGGGCGCGAGCTGATCCCCGTGAGCGGCACCTACCGGGCGGAGCTCATGCGGCGCCTGGACCTGCTGTAGCCGCGAGCCCGGCCTGGCGCAGCAGCAAGGAACGGTCGCAGCAGGCCATCAGGCCCAGGAGCGTGCGTGCGTCCGCGGTTCCCTCCGCGTTGGCCAGGGCGGCAGCGGCGTCGGCCATGCCGAAGAGCTCCAGGTGGGGCCGCAGTTTGTGGCGCACACGCCGCAGCACCTCGCCCTCCCCACCGTCCATCGCCCGCAGCACATCGGCCCGCCAGGAGGCCATTTCCCGGCGGTACTGCGTCATCACGCGCAACAGCTTCTCCGCGTCGTGGTCGTACTGCGCCTCCAGCACGTCCAGCCGGGGTGTGGCGGTGCAGGGTCCGTTCCAGCGGCCGGTCCAGAAGGCGGCGGCGGCCACCAGGGCGGGACGGTCGATGGGCTTCACCAGGCGTGCATTGAGCCCGGCCTTCAGCGCCTCGGCCTCCAGCGCGGCATCGGCGAAGGCGGTGACGGCCAGCATGGGCGTGTAACGATGGCGTCGCAGACCGCGCAGGCGCATCGCCAGTTCGGTGCCGCGCATGTCGCCGCCCAGGACTTCCACTTTTCCCGTCTGCACGGCGCGCGCGCCGGCAATCAGAGACAACAAGCTCGACTTGCCAACGCCGTCGGGTCCGATCAGGCCAAGCATCCGGCCCGCCGGGGCCGTCAGGTGGACGTTGTCGAGGGCGGTTGTTTGGCCATAACGCAGCGTCACCCGTTCGAGTCGCGCGATGTCGGACGGCTGACTGGTCATTGGGGCACGTTGATCTCGAGGCGCTCCGGCCAGACGGCCTGGTCATCCAGGCGGAGATAGGCCATGCCCGGCAAGCCTGTCTTTACCTTGGTGAGATGTTCACGCAGCAGGTCGGGGGGAATGTGCGCCTTGACGCGAAACATCAGCTTCTCGCGCTCACTTTCCGTCTCGACCATCTTGGGCGTGAACTGGGCGACGCTGTCGACGAACGTCACCTTGGCGGGAATGACGAATTGCGGCAAGGCATCGAGAACCAGCCGGACCTCGTGCCCGATCGACACCTGGCCAGCCTCAAGCGTCGGCAGAAAAAAGGTCATGTACACATCGCTCAAGTCGACCACGTTCAGTACCGCGCCCCCCGCCGGCAGCACTTCTCCGACCTCGGCAATCTTGTACTGCACGCGTCCGCCGCGAGGTGATTCCAGTTCGCTGTCCTCGATGTCGGCCTCGATGCGCGCGACCTCGGCCATCGCTGCCGCCACCGCCGATTCCGCTTCGATCACCTGGCTCTTGGCGGCGGCGATCGCAGCATCGGCTGAGAGAACCTGCGACTGAGAGGCCGCCAGTGCGGCTTGGGAACTCAGCACCGACGCACGATCCTCGTCCAATTCTTCCTGCGTGACCACGTTTTTCTCGCGGAGCGCTTCGGTGCGAACAAAACGCTTTTCGGCCAGGATTTTTTCCGCCTCTCGCTGGGCGACGACTGATTTGGCCGTCGCTTTCTCGCTTTCACGCAAACTCACGTTCGCGACGGCGGTGCGCTGGGCGTTCTGGGCCTGCGCCACCTGGGCTTTGGCCTGCGCCAATTGCGCTTTCAGCACATCGACATTCATCCGAGCCAGAACCTGCCCGCGCTCGATGAAGTCCCCTTCTTTCACCAGGATTTCTTCGATCCGACCTGCCAGCTTGGTCGCCACATCGGTTTCGATGGCCTCGATGCGTCCATTGCCGCTGGCAAATCCCGCGCCCAGCCCAGGGGACTGAAACCGATCCCAGAGAAACCAGGCCGCCAGGGCGACAACTGCGATCAGGATCAGCCATCGGCTATGCTTTTTCATGAGTAGCAACGCCTTTGCACAGGAGGAGGGCCAGTCGCCAAGATCGCTGCAGCATTCTTGCAGTGCTCGGCTATTCTGGCAAGCGTCGAGAGGCGGGCGATCAGCGCAGCGCCGCGCGCGGTGGCACGACGTTGGGATTGCCCAAATCGAGCGGGCTCCAGCCGGGATATTCCGGCATCGTCCACAATGAACTGGCGCTTGCATCAAGCGTGTTGACTCGCCAGTTCTTGATGTAGATGTTCATCGTCAACTGTGATGCGGGCCAGCGGATTTCGATCTCGCGCGGCAACGTCACATTCGTGTTGGGGTCGTGCTGATGCCGGCTGGTCAATGCACTGGCGATCAACTGGTCGCGCTGGTCGTAAAGGTGCTGCTCGACCACCCAGCCGCGCGAGTCGTCAACCGTGGTGACCTTGGTCACTGGTCCCAGCGCGGTTTGTCGCAACGTGCGCACGCTAAGCCGACCGGCGCCAACCGCGGCTGGACCAGCATGCTGCTCGTTGGGGTCAAACCAGGTGACACCCAATGCTTCGATCAGCCAGTGGGGCTCGACGGGAATGACCTGCCGCGCCGGGCTGGTAGCGAACTGGTCGTGCCGGCAATAAAAGATGGCCGGTGGTTGATTGCGCCGCACCCAGAACCAGAACAATTCGTCATTGCTGCCGAAGTCTGCTTCGGGGCCAGTCAAGCCGGTCTCGGCCCGCAGGCGAAACCGCCGAGGGCGGTCCAGGGCGATGCTGGCGCCAATCGACGGCAGCAAACCGGTCGAAATGGAGGCATCCGTAGTGTACAGCGACTGGATACGCGAGCTATTGTCATTCACCACGCGCATCACATCCTCAAGCGAGGGTGCAGCGGGCAACGCACGGGGAACATGACCCGTGCCGGTATATTGCTCAGCTAGTTGATGGCAGCTCGCCCCGCTGGCCGATACGAAACCGACCAGGCACAAGAGCATCAGCCACAAGCGTCTCATCGCGGCCTGTTTGCCGCGACGGACGCGGCAACGGGCGCAACAACGCTCCGATTGCTGGTCTGGTCGAGGCAACTGGCCAGCACCCATACCCGGTCCTCACGAAGCCTGAGTGTACAACAGCCGCGATAGTTCCGCCTGAATCTCCGCTTCCCGCCGTTCATCGGGCAGGACGCTGGCCACTCGGTGCAACGTTTCGTCGCGCGGCGAGCACAATACCAGCGTCTCAATGCCCTGCTCGTCGGTTACAGTCTGCTCCAGCCGCAGCACGCGTCGTCTGACTAACAGCAGCGCCAGCACAAACCGCATGTCCTGTTTGTCCGGCTCATCGGCCAGAGACAAGAATAAGTCGAGCAGCACTTCGCCTGGTGCAAGCTGCGCTTTTTTCTGGTCTCGTGAAGGCACCTGCGATTTCCACCAGCCAACTGCATCGGCCGGCGCGCCCTGCCAACCTTCCTGCGAGTAGTCAAGCCGCTCCAGATCCGCCCCGCGGCGAACCAGGGCGGAGTAGAATTGTTCTCCCTCCACCAGTTCGCGGCCGGTCACCGCGCAATGGCGAGTGAATCGCTGAACGTCGTAATCCACGCCTTCCCCCACGTCTTTAGATCTGCGCGCGGCCAAAGAGTAGCCAATCGCCTCGTCGGCCTCAAGAGGACTCGGCCGCCACGCGAAGGGTGGCAAGCTTCCCTCAAAGCCAGCCAATACGATTAGTAAGCGGTGAAGAACCGCGAGCTGCTGCCATCGGCGGAAATCCGCAGCTCGACGGCCCCGCGACATCGCGGGCAGCAACCCTCATACGCCGTCTGCTGGCGATTCATATGAATCCTGGCATAGACGCCACAGCAGGCAAAGCGAATGCCAACGAAACGCCGGCTTTGGGATGAAGGGGGTGGCTCAGCCGGCTGGCGGCGGCCATCGTCGCTCGACAAATCGAGATAGTCGCCGGGCATGGGCCGTTTCTCCCGAGATCAATCTCACTTGCGCTCGGCCGCATCAGGCCGAGCGACCAGGTTGCCGCTTTCGCCACCCAAGTAAGCGATCAGGTCGCCGATCTCTTCCAGCGACAGGCTGTTGAACAGTCCTTCGGGCATGGCCGACTTTTTGTGGTGCGCCAGGTCCTCGATGTCGCTGCGCGCCAGTTGCGTCTTGCGGCCAGTGGGTTCGAGGACCACGATCGTCTGTTCGTCAAGCTGGGTGACCATTCCGGTGTAGGTCAGCCCGCCGGAAGTGACGACCGTCTTGCTGGCGTACTGGTCGGAGATCACATGCGAGGGAAAGAGCACCGATTCCAGAATTTCCTTCTGCTGGAAGCGCCTCGCCACAGTGGTCAAATCGGGGCCGACCGCCTCGCCTCGCGAGCCAAAACGGTGACATTTCGCACATTGCGCACGCTCGAACACGAGGGCGCCGCTGGACGGATCGCCCTGCTTGCCGGCGGGCGAACCCAAATACTTGACCAATTCATCGAGCGACCATTTGTTCTGCTCGGAATCGACCGGCAGTTTTGGCTCGGGCTGATGTGGATAGGTCTGGCTGAACCATTGCTGCCACCCGGCCAGCGCCGCATCCCATTTGTCGCCGGGCTGGCTCTGCCGTTGGCCGGTCCA
This sequence comes from Flavobacteriales bacterium, assembly GCA_013360395.1. Taxonomy (GTDB): domain Bacteria; phylum Bacteroidota; class Bacteroidia; order Flavobacteriales_F; family PHOS-HE28; genus PHOS-HE28. The sequence goes on along the minus strand of JABWBQ010000087.1, from coordinate 82 downwards.
TTTCTCCAGCAGCGCCACAGCTAGCAGTCCGCCATCGTCCTTGAGCTTCAGGCCGGCGAGAATGGCCTGGCGGTAGGGCTCC